>DATCEW010000064.1:0-5857 GCA_036509865.1 Minisyncoccota bacterium | reverse complement strand
TTTTTCGGGCCGGTTTTTTGAAAAAGTGCCGGGCTCGCATGAGGAGGGCGAGCCGGCCAAGTATGTAAACTCACCCGAGACGGCGCTTTTTAAAAAGTCGCGCGTGCTCTATGGCTACGACAGAGCTAAAAACGCTATCCGCAAAAACGACTGCATCCTGTTAGTCGAGGGGCAGTTTGACGTCATCTTGTCGCATCAGTCGGGCTTGACGTTTACTGTTGCAATCTCGGGCACCGCGCTCACGCCGGAGCATCTCTCGCTGCTCGGGCGCCTCAGCCATCGGCTCGTGCTGGCGCTCGACGGCGACGCGGCGGGCGTGCGCGCCGGCCTTAAGAGCAGTGCTATGGCTTTGGCGCAAGGCTTTGATGTAAAAATCCCCACATTTGAGGGAGGCAAAGACCCGGCCGACTTGGCTAAAGAAAATCCGGAGCTGCTTAAGGCGGCGGTGCGCACCTCTAAAACAGCCATCGAGTTTTTTTTGGAGGCGCTGCGGCGCGAGTCTAAAGACGAGCGTGCCTACAAAACACTCGTGCAAAATCAGCTGCTCCCTTTGATAAAAGCTATGCCGAGCCGGATAGATCAGGCGCATTTTGTGGGCATCATTGCGCAGCGGCTCGGCGTACCGGAGGATGCGGTGCGGGCCGAGGTTGCTAAAACGCGCAGTACCGTGATAGATGATACTGAGGATGCAGTAGCACCCATGATACAAAATGATGAGCTCACGCCGCTTGAGTGCTCGGCCGGCATGCTGCTCTTTATATTTGAGAGCGACGCCGCCATACAAAGCAAACTGGATGAGTTGCTGGGCAGTGGGCGCACGGCAGAGCTAAGGGAAAAATTAAAAGACCAAGCGGAGCGGCTGCGTTTTGAGTTTGATGCTCTCGGCGCCTCTGTCTTTATTGCAGAAGCGTCGGCTAGCGAGGATGAAACCCTAAGGGCAAATGCTCTTTTGGATACGGTTGAGAGGATTCTTATTGAAGAGGAGATGAAAGAGGTGCGCCAAAAACTCTATAGCGGCGATGGGGAAGAGCTTCGTCTGGGGCAAAGGCTCGTCGAGCTCAAACGCCGGGAGCAGCAATTGAGAAAATAAGAAGTATGTGGTATACTACTGCAAATGGCGAAAAAAAAGGCAAAGAACAAAGCAGTAAAGCCTAAAAAGCCTGCTCGCTCAAAAAGCGTTGTAGCTAAGGCTAAAAAGTTCCGTGCTAAGGCTGCTAAGCGCCGCTCAAAACTGGCTCCCAAAAAGCTCGTGGCAAAAAAGGCGCTCCCCGTTAAATCAGCGGCAGCTCAACTTAAACAAAATAAAAAAGTAGACGAGCAGGACAAAAAAGGCGAGGCGCTCATGGTGCGCGGCCGCCAGCGTGGTTTTGTTACCTATGACGAAATACTCAAGAGTTTTCCCACCATCGAGAGCGATGTGGCATTTCTTGAGGCGATGTACGACAAATTCTCTACCGCCGGCATTGACGTGCTCGAGGGCGGCGGCATGCTTGAAATAGTTGAGGATGCGGCGCCCGAGCGCGGTTATGCACGCTCCGACAGCCAATATGACTCGATACAAATGTATTTGCGCGAGATAGGCAAGTACCCGCTCCTCAACGCGCAGTCCGAGCGTGACTTAGCAAAGCGCATTGTCGACGGCGACAGCGAGGCGCGCAATTTGCTTGCGCGCGCTAACTTGCGCCTGGTGGTATCTATCGCCAAAAAATACGTCGGCCGCTCGCCCGACCTCACCCTGCTCGACCTTATCCAAGAGGGCAACCTTGGGCTTTTTAAGGCCGTGGACAAATTTGATTACACTAAAGGTTACAAATTCTCCACCTACGCTACGTGGTGGATACGCCAGGCTATTACCCGCGCGCTTGCCGACCAAAGCCGCACGATACGCATCCCAGTCCATATGGTTGAGACCATCGCTAAATACAAGCAGGTGTCGCGCCGCTTGAGCCAAGACTTGGGCCGCGACCCGCTCGCAGAGGAAATAGCGCTTGAGATGGGCGTTGATGTGGAAAAAATATATCAGATAGAAAAAATAGACCAAGATACGGTCTCGCTTGAAAGCCCGGTCGGCTCCGACGACGACGACGGCAAGTCTGTTTTGGGCGACTTTATCAAAGACGACAAGATACTCGCTCCCGACCAAGAGGTCTCGCGCCGCATTTTGGGCGACCAGCTGCGCGAGATACTCGATGAGCTCTCGCCAAAGGAGCGCGAGATACTCAAGCTGCGCCACGGGCTCGAAGATGGCATTTATCACACGCTTGAGGAAGTAGGTAAAAAGTTTGGCGTTACGCGCGAGCGCATCCGCCAGATAGAGGCCAAAGCGCTGGAAAGGATCCGCACCCACGACAAAGCCAAACGTTTAAGGAGTTACTAAATCCCACACTGGCCCCGCGATGTCGCGGGGCTCTCCTTTAAACGGGAGGTGATGATTGTCAAAAAAAGGCATGTCGTTGCACTCAATGACGCCGCAGCCCGGCTGCTCATGCCACGGACGGGAGATATCCTCGATAATAAAATCAATGCCCACGAGCGAGAGCCCTAGTATCTCGGCCACGCGCTCAAACAGCGCCGCATTTTCGGGGTGCACCTCATCCGTAACATCGGTTGTGGTGCCCCCTACCGCCCAGTTTATTTTTGGATGCAATTGCACGCGCCTGCCCATGGGTGGGATGCTATCTCTTGTGTGTCCTTGCAACCTAAGCTCGGCATCGGCCGCTTTATTGAGTACTATAGGAGAGAAATAGGGGCCGCCTCGTTTTGGATTTTTGTTTTCCTCCTCCACCAGCTGCTCAACCGTATTGGTGCCGTTGCCTACCACAAAAGGCTGGTCGCGCCGCAATGTTGCAATGAGTGTGCCTCCCACCAAGGTGGGGCGATAGACGCAGCCGCGCAACTCCTCCTCGACAATAACAAAAGGAGATACTTTTTTTGCACTCGCAAAAGCCGTTTTGAGCTCCTCTTTATTTTTTATATGCATGGTGGTATGGCGCGAGGCCGAGCCAATGGCTGGTTTTGTTATCAAGGCTCTATCGATAGTGTTAAAAATTTTTTGCGCAGCGGGTAGCCTAAACACGGAGCCGCCACGCGGCACAGGCACGCCAAGCGCGCCCAGCTTTTTTTTGAGTATCGATTTATTGTTGATCCACCACGCGGGCGCCTTGGCGGGCATGGGCGGAATGCCGTAAAAAGCAATCGTCTTGCCGCCGGGGAGCGTCGCGACAAAGGTGTTGTTAGGGGTGCCAAGGAGGCGGAACTCGCGCATGCCAATGCCGCGCCGCTTGGCCTCTTGCCATAGCACTTGGTCGAGCAAGAGTGTTTTGTCATCGGGCTCGTCTAAAAAAATCCCCAGCCTTGCATACACCAACGCCGCGTAGAGTCTTGCGGTTAAAGAAGAGGTACCTCCAGGTCTCCCCAAAGCCGGGTAAAGCATCCGGTCGAGGAGTAAGGAAAATACCGGCAAAAATAAAATATCGAGCAATACCGCGGTGTATTCGACGCCGTGATAGACGCTCTCTCCTCCACAATCCGCGCATTGCCGCTTTGCCATACAAAACTAGTATACTGGAGTCATGGCAAAAAAGGGTAGTGTAAAAGGCAATACTAAGCTAAGTGCAGCGGCCAGTGAACTGCCTATCAAGCACTGGAGCCACTCCTCGCTTATGTCATTTTTGCGCAATCCGCTGGCCTGGTATAAGCGCTATGTGGAGCTGATATACGACATGCCCTCCTCTCCTTCGGGCATTGTGGGCCGCGCGGGGCACACCGCGCTGCAACATTTTTACGGGGGGATAGATAAGGAAGGGGCTATACAGCTGGGGCTTGAGTATCTTAAAAACATTCCGGACTTTGAAATCAATTTTGGCAAAAAGGTTAAGTCAAACCGAGCCCGCAAGCAAAAACGCGCTTCGATGGAGCGCGAGTACAGCCAGGCCGTGCATTTTTATCTTGAGCGTCCGCCAATATACAAAGTGCTGGGAGTTGAGGTGGTGGCAACCGCCAAGGTCGAGGGCTTGCCGCTCCCGATCAAAGCGGTCTCAGACTTGGTGGTGCAAAGCAAGGTAGACCCGCGCGGGGTGGACATTGTCGATCACAAATTTGTTTCCGCCTTTAGTCCCTACAAAAGCGACAAATCACTGTTTGTTTTTCAGGCGATATTCAACTATTACACGGTCAAAAAGGAGTTTGGAAGGCCGGTGCGGCGCTTTATTATCCAAGAGTGCAAGATATCCCGCAATGCCGACGGCTCGCCTCAAATGCGCCGGTACGTCATCGACTTTAGGGAGTTTCGACAAGAGTTTATTATGTTTAATCGCTTGGTGCGCGATGCAACTATAGCGCTTGCCAACATGAAGGTATTTTTACCTAACCCCTCCGACATGTTTGAGGGCGAAAATTCTCTTGATATATACCGCATAAACCTCGAGCCCGAGGAGTATGACTCCCACTTTAGGCCGGACGAATAAGATTATTGCGCGGTAGTTGAGGCGGCTGGAGCACTGTTGCCGAGCACGGCATCGATTGCCGCGCGCATCGAGTCGTATGGCTGGGCGCCCTCAAGCGGTATCGCATCGGTAGAGCCCGCTTTGGTAATGAGGATAAACGGTGTACCGGTACCACCCGCCTTGATGGCCTCGTTGTAGCTGTCTTGCACTTTTTGCGCGTACTTGCCGCTATTGAGACAGGTATTAAAGGTATCCACATTGAGCCCTATATCTTGGGCAATAATCGGCAGCTGCGCCAAATCGAGATTGTTTTCGCCCGGAGTTATCGAGTAAAGCTTGTCGATGTAGTTAAAGTAAGCAGTGTTGCCGCCCTGGTCGGCTGCGCACTCTGCGGCCTCGGCCTCTTTGGGTGCTTTGGAGTGTATTTGCGCGAGCGGGAAGGGGCGGTAGGTCCAAGAGACCTGGCCGCTCTGGCCGTAGTAGTCCATCACTTGGTGCATCGTCGTCTCAAACACTTTGCAGTAGGGGCACTCCAAGTCGGCATACTCGATTACCTTAACGGTAGCGTTGGGGTTGCCCAAGGTATGGTCGGTGGAGTCGACCGGGCGAAAGTTGATAGCCTGCGACGTGCCATTAGTGTTAACGGGAGCCGTGCCGCTTTTACCGGCCAAAAAAACCGCGCCCGCAATGAGCAAACCTGCCACGACGATTGTTAAAGGAAGTACGTATTGTGATTTCATAATATATTACTAAAGATTATATGGGTATTTTAGCACAATCATTAAAACGCAAAAGGGCTCTAAAAAGGGAGAGTGTAGGTGAGGGCTCCTTTTTCGCTCGGAGTTTCCCATTTACTTGTGTCGAGTTTTATTTCGCGCGGGCCGCTCTCGTAGTCTCTATATTTGAGGGAGCCGTGCTTTTTTGCATACTCGTACAGCTGGTTGGTAATTTTGACATCGTCGAGGCAATAGGCGCGCACCTTTTCATACTCGCCTTGCTTCCACCACACCACGGCCTCGAGGCCATTGCCGCTTTTTTTCTTGCCTAGCGTCGCCTCGGCAATGTTGTCGAGCTTGAGCCGGCGGCCGAGCACATTTTTTATTTCTTTGAGGAGATCGACGCTTTTTATGCCGGTTAGATCGCCCGCGTAGTATTTGTTGAGTATGGGGATGTCAAAATGGTCGCCGTTGTAGGTAACTAATGCATCCGCACTTTCCAAAAGCGGCCAGAGCTTTGGCAGGTCTTCTTTCAAATAACTGGTAAGCTCGCCCGTTTCGGAGTTGTGGACGCCCACCACTGTAACCTCCAGGTTAGAAAAGTCGCCGTTTGAGCCAAAGTCGCCTATGGTTTCGATGTCGAAGGTAATAACTTTCATTTTTTTATAAAAAATGATGCTAATTGCGTACGCTCGA
>DATCEW010000063.1:0-2752 GCA_036509865.1 Minisyncoccota bacterium | reverse complement strand
GCTTTGTATCGCGTTGAGGTCGGGCTCGGCAATGCTTACCGTACTGGTTGCAATCGATGTCGCAGGTGCGCCCAAGCGCGCCACGCGCTCGGCAAGCGCTTGCTGTATCGCCTCTTCAGTTTGCGCATAGTCGCCCTCGCCCGAGTGGTCGTCGACAATATAACCGTCGATGTCCATGAGGTAATCGTTGGGCCAATACTGGTTGTTGTATGCATTCCAGGTGTCATACTCGTTGTCTTGCACTACCGGATATTGGATGCCTAAGCTTTTTACCGCGGCCTCTACGTTAGAGGTGACATGCTCAAACGCAAACTCGGGCGTCTCAACACCAATAATCACCAGCCCTTGGTCTTTATATTTTGCATACCATGCATTTAAATACGGGATTGTGCGCAAACAATTGATGCAGCTGTATGTCCAAAAATCTACCAACACCACCTTGCCTTTGAGCGATGCAAGAGTTATGGGCTGACCGTCGACGGTATTGAGGTAGCCATCGATGCCCGCGAGCTCGGGCGCCTTTTGGTATTGCGTGGCTTTTTGTGCAGGAGTTAAAAACCCTATCATCGCAGTGCTCGAAGCTGTGCTCGAGTTTTGCGCGCCAAGTAAACGCTGCTCAATTTGCGTCACATCAAAGATACCTGCGTGCGCGAGTATCGTACTCTCGAGCTCGGTGCTGTAGCCAGTGGCGATAATAATGCCGATGATTAAAAACAGCGCGCCGATAACACGCTTAAACCATCCGCGCGGGTCGGATGCAATGCCGAGCGCGAGCACAATCCGCTGGCCGAGGACAGAAACGAGAAGGAGCGAGAGTATGAGGCCGATGCAATATGCGAGCAAATATACAATGCCCTCGGCCGGATGCACGGGCAATACCGTTGCAAGCACAATAAAGTATGTCGGCGAGCAGGAGCTAAACACGGGGCCGAGCGCTGCGCCCATCATGATGTCACCGACGATATTTTGGCGCGTATAACCCTGCGCGAGGAGCCTGTTGGAAGAGAGATTGAGTTTTTGCGCAAAGGAAAATCTGTCCCACACGCTTGGAAAGAGGGTTACGAGGCCAAAAATGATAAGCAATCCGCCGGAGAAAATTTGCCAAAACTCCTGCGGCACGTTTATAAAAAGAGTTGATGCTTTGAGGAGCAAAGTAAAAAGAAAGACCGAGGCTCCGAGCGACGCGGCGATGAGCAAAGCACGCTTCCAATTGCTCTGTCCCGACACCGAGCCGCCGACGATGACCGGGAGCAAAGGCAAAGTGCAAGGAGCCAAAACCGTGAGCAGCCCCGCAATAAATGCAATGAGAAGGAGGCTCATATTGCATTAATTATAACCTATTTGCTTTTTTTGGTCTTTATTTATGAAGTCTTTTCTCCTTCGCCAAACTCCAAGCACACTGAGTTCATGCAATATCTTTTGCCTGTTGTTTCTTTTGGGCCGTCGTCAAAGAGGTGGCCCAAGTGCGAGCCGCATTGTGAGCACACCACCTCGGTGCGCGATACCTCCATTGAGTTGTCTTCTATCAATTTTACCGATCCGGGGATTGCTTGGTCAAAGCTCGGCCAGCCGGTGCCCGAGTCAAACTTGGAATCCGAGGCAAAGAGCGTTTGGCCGCATGCCGCGCAGCGATATACTCCATCGCCTTTTTCGTTTAGCAACGCGCCGCTAAAAGGCGCCTCGGTCCCCTTTGCGCGCAGCACGGCATATTGCTCGGGCGTCAGTTTTTGCTTCCACTCTGATTCATCTTTGGGCATGTCACTCATATGGTTAGTATAGCAAAAGAAAGATTAGATTTTGTGAGCGCAACAAAAAAAACAAAAACTACTAATTTTTAGTAATTTTTGTTTTTTGTCATTGCCAAATGGGAGTGGTTGTAGAAGCCCCGCCCCACGTGGCGCTGCCGTCGCCGGTAATCGGATACTGCTCGCCTAAAAATTTTGGCACGCGAGCAAAGAGTAGGTCGTACACCGCCTTAACCGAGGCCGGTATCTCGCGAATGTCGTTGTACAAAAACAGCTCGCCCTTCCCCGCGTCCATGCCATAGGCCGTGAGGCCGAGTGCTTGGGCGATAAACACCGCGCGCGGCAGATGAAACGGCTGCGACACGACTATCATCGAGGTAACCTCAAACACAGTGCGGGCGCGATACATGCTGCTGTAGGTATCAAACCCCGCGTGATCTAAAAATATATCAGCCTTGGGGATGCCTGCGGCGACCATATACTTACCCACCGGGTCGACCTCGTCGTGGCTCAGCGTGGCGTTGTCGCCGGTTACCAAAATTTTTGTAACTTTGTGCGTGTTGTAAAGCACGATAGCCTCGTCGGCGCGCTCCTTTAAAACCGGCGAGAGAGCGCCGCCGGAGGTAACCGATGCGCCGAGCACGAGCGCCGTTTGCGCACTCGGCAGCGCATCAATCGAACTAAAAATACTCTTTTGCGTGGCGTACACTATATAGGCATAGAGTCCCGCGCACAGGAGCGCCGCCGTAAGCGCCGCGGCCACTATAGTTAGAATGATTTTTCGAAACGGCATAGCTCTATTGTGACATACCAGTGATCAAAAAATAGGGCTGCGACTGCGAGCCGTACAAGGATATACCGTTAGAGTTATCATCAATGACAAGTTGGTAATAGTCAGCCGAGTTAAAAGTAACGGGAGAGGTGCCGTCAGCATTGGACTCGTGGAGAGGATTGGTAAAGTATGCACTCCAGTGTTTGTTATCAAGCGTAGTAGTGGCCTCCTCGGT
>DATCEW010000062.1:0-20199 GCA_036509865.1 Minisyncoccota bacterium | reverse complement strand
CTGTACCTGCTTGATCATACCTCCATTCGCTTCGGCAACAAATATGAAAGTTGGGCGCGCTTTATAAATTTTATGGAGCTCTACAACCCGCCTCTTGCACACGCCTTGGTGCAATATGTGCGCGACAACCGCACACAAGAAGAGCTGCTGGCTCTTAAAATAATGCGCGTATACCGCCTGGTCGAACTTATTCGATACTATGCAACCTGGCTTTCGAAAACCGAAGGGAGCGTACGGTTACTTGCGCAGGAGCGTATCACCTTCTGGAGCGAAGTATTCCAATGTGTCCTTGATGACCGGGAAGTGCCTGCAGAAATAGTCGAATCATATAAGCAAAAACGCGACACGCTACGCAGCGAAGAAGAAAAAAAGCGGCAAGTAGGTCTACACTAATCAAGCTGCTTCATTTGCTCGTACAGTGCCGCATATTCGTCTACGAGCGGGTGCTTCCATGTTTCTTGCAGCATCGCGAGCATTTCGCCTTCAAACCAAAGCTTTTTTTCTTTGGGGCGGGTAAAATGAGCCCAAATAGCAGGCCCTTGTATTGCATGCGCATCCAACAGACTTTGTGCATTGTGTATTTTGTCGGCTACTGAAATTGCTTTAGCCTCGGCGGGCGCAGCGCGCAACTTTTGTATGTAGGCAACCCGCTGCTCTTCCCACGAAAGGGCCGGGTCGTAGGTGACCATAAGTACCAGATCGGTCACTTTGTTTCCCAGTGCAAGGCGCATAGCCTCTTCAGAAATGGATGTATCCTCAAGCACATCATGCACTAAAGCGGCTGCCACGACTTCGTCGGCAAAGCCGTGCTGCCTGAGTATGAACGCGCACATAACTGGGTGCGTAATATAGGGCACTTTTCTGTCTTTTGTGCTGTCCTTACGATACTGGCCTTCGTGCGTCTCGGCGGCCATGCGCAGCGCTTTTTCTATACTAGTCATAACACTTTCGAGAATACCCTGTTTCTCATTTCTTTGGCAATAGCGTCCCAATCATACTCATCCTCCACCATTTTCCGGGCAGTGTCCGCAATTTGTTTTACTTTTTCCGGGTGTGCCAAAATATCTTTAACCGCCGCAGCAATTGCCTCAGGATTATCTTTGGGTACCACCCAGCCGGTGTTCTCTGACATAAAATCGGCAAGCCCGCCTTCGGCAGTTGCAACGACAGGCAGCCTTGATGCCATTGCCGAAAGGAACGCGTTGCCCAAACCCTCGGAGCGGCTTGGTCCTACAAAAATATCCGATGCTTTGCGGTAGGCCGTTACCTCATCGCGCGTGACTTGGCCCACAAACATGACACGGTCCTCCAGATGCAGCTCTTGTGTCAAATTTTTAAGCATCACTTCGTCGGAGCCTCCGCCTACTATTAAAAACAGAATGTTGTCTGGCAAAAGCGTAAGTGCGCGGATGACATCGTCTTGGGCCTTTTGATGTTCAAGCCGCGCGGTATTTACCAGCCAAACGTCACCTTCTTTTTTACCGAGCTTTTGTTTTAGCGCTTTGACGGTTGCGTGGTCGACACTCTCTTTCAAATCCTTTGGGTTTGCGCCGTTGCGGATAAGTTCGACAGGCGCGGTTGAGCCGCGCAGCTTTGGCCAACTCCCTAAATAGCTCGAAATAACCTGGATGACGCTTGCCGTACGAAAGCCGCGGTCAATTAGCGGCACAAAGGGCACAATGCGCACGCGGCCAAATACTTTGCCGTAAGGGTCGCCGTCCTGGAGCGTAAACACGTGCGGAGCGCGCACGCCAAGCATTTTAGCGAGCACGACCGGTAACAGCATGTAGGTCATCAAAGCCCAAAGCGCATCAAAGCGATACTTTTTGTTGAGTGTGCGTGCCTTGAGCGCGGCCAGTACCGGAAAGAATATCTTGGAAAAATATCCCGAGCCCGAGCCAACGCGATGTACAAGCACTGTACCGATTTTTTCCTCGGCTGGATCAGTGGGGTCAAAACGCAGCGTCACCATATGAAACTCGATATCAGCAATGCGCTCAGTAATCTCTTTGACCGCAGCCTCGGCCCCGCTTACGTGGCGCGGATAGTACGCAATGCTAAAAATGAGGACCTTTTTCATAGAGACGCATTTTTAATCTCCTGTATATACTCTTCAAGCGTATGCTGCTGTTTCCATCCCAACGCCTCTAGTTTTGACACATCCATTGTTCCTGACGAGCGCGTTGTTGGAGTTGGTGGCAAAAAAGAAACCTCGCCACCAAACGCATGGGCCACCTCAAGCAATGAATATGTTTCTTTAGCGCAAATGGCGTATTCGTCATTTGTACCCTTTTCTGCGGCAATAAGTATGCCGTTGACCGTATCCTCAACGTGCGTAAAGGCGCGTGTCTGTTCGCCGGTGCCGCGCACTTCGTGCGGTTTGCCTTGCAGGTAGTTTTGCCTAAAGGTTTCGATTACCGTACCGTAACTGTTAACCCCCGCGCGCTCGCCCGGTCCGTACACGTTGTAAAAGTACGTGATGACGTAGGACAATCCATACCAAGCTGCGTAGTTTGCTATAAGTTCAGAGTTGGCAGCCTTACCCCAGGTGTAGGGCGCAATGTCGGCGCTCTCAAACTTGGTCGACGAGCCCGCATATACAAGCTTACATTTTTTGGCCCGCCAGAATTCAAGCACGCCAAACGTACCCGCCATGTTTAAATCAAATACCATTTGCGGCTCTTCAATACTTTTTGCAACACGAGAATATTCTCCGAGGTGAAATACAATATCGGGCGTTTCCGGAATAAGCTTTGCAATATTTTTAGTGTGCCCTTCGCGATATTCGACTCCTTCGATATGGCTTTCGCGCGAGCCTGTAAAATAATTGTCGAGACTGATGACGCGATGGCCGTCTTTAACAAGCCGCTCGCACAGATGCGAGCCTATAAACCCCGCGCCGCCGGTTACTAAAATTAACTTCATATTCTTATTCTATCTCAAACTCATCTGCCTCTCCAACAGTTTCAGCCGCAGGCGCCCCCGGCTTAATGTAGAGCGTGGCTCCAACACCAAGCGCAATGAGTGCGCCGAGCCCGAGCGCGTAGAGCCAGACAGAGGGGATGTTTGGCATCAGCGGTGCCGACGCCTTAACATTATTTGAGGAAGAGTACGAAGATTTTTTTGTGGTTGATGCTTTGGAAATAGCTGCCGCTGTTTTTGCAGCAGGAGCAATAACAACCGGAGCGGGTTTTACAATCGCTTTACTCGGCGCATCGCTGCCGGGGTTAGGCGCGCCCGGCACCCAGCTGCCGCCCTCAAGATGGAGCGAGTTGCCGTCACCCTCTGCGCCCATGATTGATGAGTAACTGAGCGAGTCGACAACCGCAAGCTTATTATCTTTGAGCGCCACGCTCTCGCCGGTGTTGTTTAAAGAAAAGGAGCTTTTAAAAAGCGGGCCGGAGTACGCCGGATAGTCGGCAACAAATTTTTGCGCATTGGCAGCAATGACCGCCGACTCTCCCGCTGCAAGCGTGGTGGTACCCGCAGTAAGAATGACGTTGTGATTAACGTCGCCCTCAAATAATTTATAGTCAAAGAGATTGACACTGCTGCTCCCCATATTGGTTACCTCCAGCCACTCACGGCCTGTGTCTGTGCCGGGAGCGTCGTACATCACCTCGGTAAACTGCACCGAGGCCATGGCTATGGCCGGAAATAAGACAGCCAAAAATAAGCTTAGTAAAATAGCAATTTTAGGGCCGCTCGTTGTCCAAACTTTCATCGACGGCTAGCATAGAGCGCAACTCGTCTTCTGGCAATTCGGCCATCGAGCGAGGAGGGTGTAAGGGCACTGCGTCGCTATGCGACGCTGCCTCGGCTTTAGGAGCTATGGAGTGGAGGGTATCTTTAAGGTCGGGAGCGTGTAAGGGTGCAGGCTCTTTAGCGCGAGTTTCGTCGAGGGGTTTTTTGCCGAGCGCCTGAGCGAGAGCCTCTTTGAGGCTCTGAGAGCCCTCCAAAGGGGGTTTTAAGGGCACGGCACCGCTAGGCGGTGTAAGTGTACCCTTACTTACGTCCCTCTGAGGGACGCGGGGTTCTGGATGGAGAGTTCGTGGCGCGATTGGTGGACGCGGCGGCTCGCGCATTTGAGATACATCTTTTGGCACCTCTTTGCGATAGGTTGGTACTACCCTTGCAACCTCTTTTTTTGCTTCTACTACTTTTTCTCTATAAGGTTCGGGGATGTGTATAATCGGGGCAGAGTGCACTGCCGCTGATATCGATGCCGCCGCTTGAGGACGAGGTGGGGTTGAGCCGGATGAGCTGTTGCTGTAACTTTTTTTCTTTGGAGCTTCCACTACCAGCGGATTTTTATCTTGGATCTCTTGTATCACGCGCTCCACCTCGGCGCGCGGCACGCCAAACTGTGCGCGCGAGTTGGCAATGACCTCATTAACAAAACTCTGCGGCGGCGGGTCAAACGGCGGCAGTGTCGATGCGGAAAAAGGCGGCGAGCCGACGCCGTCTATCATGAGCGTCAAATATATTTGTGCAAAACCAAGGTTGACCAAGTCGGTTGCCATAAACACCGGCTGAAAAATAGTTTCGAGCACCTCGGCGTCAAACGGCCCGACACGAAACGCAACCGTGGTGCCGACGTTGCCAAACACCGCGTCGCGCACCTCCTCCTCCATTTGCTCTATGTACTGATGCGCAATAATTAAATTGAGTTTGTATTTGCGCGCCTCCGAGAGGATGTCGGCAAAGCTCTCATTGGCAAAGTTTTGGAACTCGTCTACATAAAAATAAAATTGGGGCAGGTTGGCAAGCGTCGTGGCCGATATATCGGCGCGGGACATCGCCGCCAAATAAATTTTGGTAACGAGCATGCTGCCGAGCAGCTGCGCGTTGACCTCGCCCACGCGGCCCTTGGAGAGGTTGATGATAAGTATCTTTTTGTTGTCCATCATCTCGCGCAGGTCAAACGATGACTTTGCCTGCCCGATGATATTGCGGATAAGCGGGTTGCTCGTAAACTGCCCCACCTTGTTTTGTATGGCCGGGGTTGCCTCCTGCGTGTACCTGTCGGAGTAGCTCGCAAACTCGCCGTTCCAAAAATCTTTGACGATCGGGTCTTTGACGTTGTCGACCACCTTTGCGCGATAGGTTTTGTTAACCAGCATGCGGTTAACATCGAGCATCGTGGCGCCCGGATACTCGAGGAGTGCCAAGAGCGTGTTGGAGAGTATGTACTCCATGCGGGCACTAAAGGCGTCTACCCAGATTTTTTTAAACGCGGTAATAAGGCCGGAGACCACGAGGTGGCGCTTGTCGTAGCCGACATCCTCCATCACGTTAAAACCGATAGGATGCTCCATGTCGAACGGCGCAAAATACACCACGTCTTTTTTGCGATGCTCGGGGATGTACTCGAGCAAGCGCTCGGCTGTTTGGCCGTGCGGGTCGATAAACGCAACCGCCTCGCCGTTGCGGATGTCTTGTATCGCCAAGTTCTCCAGCAAAGTAGACTTGCCCATGCCGGTCTTGCCGATGATATACATGTGCTTGCCTCTATCCTTTTTTTTAATGCCAAAGGGCACCTCCTCGCCGCGCGAGTTGGTGGTGGCAAAGTACGTTATTTTATTAGGATCCTCCTGCATTAACTTTAGTATACCAAACATACAAAAGAAAAAGGCGTCCCGAAGGACGTCTTTTTTGAATTGTTCAGGCTTTCTTTTTGTTGTTGCCGAACAATTCTATGTAGGTCTTGAGAGGCATATAGCCCGCCTCAACAAGCGCACATGCTGTGGTGCGGTCAAGCTTTTGCTTGACCTGCGGAGAAACGGGCTTTCCCGTAAATTTTGACACCTTGGCTGTAGCTGTTTTCATCTGACCCTCCCAAACTTTCCGCTAAAAGTATACCATTGATTAATAAATCATGCAAGTGTTCAATAGACCAGTTGGGGATATCTTAATGCTCAGGCTCCTCCTCAAGCACCATGGTTACGACGGTGTTTTCGACAAAGGAGTTGCGGGGAGAGTCTTTATGACCGCCCGCAAGCGTCTCGCCGCGGAGCAGGAAGCCAAGCACGATGATAACGAGGCCCGCAATAACCGAGAAGAACGTATGCCAGGTGTTGGGGATGCCAAAATACGGCTCGATGACCACAAAGACGCCAAGCACTATCACGCCCATTTCTTTAGACATGGCTTTATAGTAATACGATTACTCGCCCTCGACAATAACGACAAACTCCCCGCGCTGTTTTTGTGGCTCTTGGGTGAGTGTAGCAAGTAACTCTGCGGGCGATCCTGCAAGCACCTCCTCATACATTTTAGTGAGTTCGCGCAACACCGTAACGCGCCGCTGTGGCGCATAGGCAATGAGCTCTTGTAACAATTTGAGGATACGATGCGTTGATTCGTACAACACAACCGGATACTCGCTTGTCGCCAGGTCTTTAAGTGCCGTTTGCCGGCCTTTTTTATGCGGCAAAAATCCTAAAAAAATAAATTGTGCGGCGTCGACGCCGGCAACCGAGAGCGCGGCGGTGAGAGCCGAGGCTCCGGGTATAGCTTCTATAGGTATCTCCGGCAGTTGGGCGCGTACCTTTGATACCAACCTCGAGCCGGGGTCGGAGATGCCCGGGGTGCCGGCATCGGTGATGTAGGCCACCTGCTCTCCTCGACCAAGCCTTTCGACAATCTCGAGCGCAACTTTTGTCTCAACTTCTGCATCGAGCCGATGTACTGACACTTGTATCTCGTAACGGGCAAGGAGCTTTGCCGCAACACGCGTATCCTCGGCAAATACCACATCCGCCTCTTTAAGCGTGCGGAGTGCCCGCAAGGTAACATCCTCAAGGTTGCCGATAGGCGTCGCCACCATGGAGAGCTTGCCGTGAGCTATGTCGAACGATTTAGACATGGCGCTACAGTAGCATGTTTGACGTAATTAGAAAAGTCTGGTACATTTTTATTAGACTTAGTTCTAACCCAGGGAGGGCGTCATGCTCGTCACAGAAGTCCCGCCGGTGGCAATAAAGCCTCTGGTGTGCAATAAGATTGAAGCCGGAAAGAGCGCCTTTACGGCTGCATGCTTCGAGGGCACCGATTGGTCCTTGGGGCCAATCCAAAAATCTGAACATGTGCAGGCCAATCTTGGGCTTGCATCCCAGGTTGGGGCAGCTTTGTGGGGCCTTGGCGTACGGCGCGCGTATGCGCCAAGCCCAATCGAGTTTAATGCCAGGATTATCAACCCGAAAATACTCGACCGCGATATTCCACTTCCTTATGGAGTCCATCTCTTCCGCAATCAAGAAGTGCCCGCAGACGGTACTATTTTGCGGAAACAGGGAGACGCGGGTGTCTTTAGCGCCGGCGGATGCAGCGTCGTTGTCGCCACACTTGGCGATGAGATTATTTTTGCACATGCAGGGCGCGAGTGCGTGCTCGATCGCACAAGAGTACTCACCGATGGCATGGAAAAAGGCCGGTGGGTGGAGAGCGTTGTGGACAATATCGTCTCAGCACTTACGCCTCATCACAACTTGCGGCAATATCTAAGGGCATGGGTATTTTACTCCATCAAGCCCGAGGATTTTGTGCATCGCTCTGATGATCCAGACCCGAAACATGCCGCCTACAATAAAGCGGCAGCGGACTATCTGCCGCAAAAGTTTGGGAGCGAGTTTGGATGGGCCGAAAAAGCGGCTCTCTATATCGACATTCCAAGGATCATCAAGGCACAGTTCCATAGGCTCGGCGTCGAGCACGTGTCGCTCGAGCATGCCTACCTCGCCAATGAGTTGCCGCACACCCGCAACGGTGGCGGCCGCTATTTGGTGGCAATCGTCCGAAACTCCTGATAGGAGTGCCGCCGTCCCACGGGACGGCGGCTTTTTTCTTTGTTACATTTACTGTATGCAATACAAAAAAGCCCATTTTATCGGCATCGGGGGCGTCGGCATGTCGGCCACCGCCAAGCTCCTGCGCGATGCCGGAGCAACCATCACCGGCTCCGACGAGGAAGTGTACCCGCCTATATCAACGCTTTTGGAGGAGGAGGGTATTGCGTACTCAACTCCCTACCGCGCATCCAACATCCCCGCCGATTGCGGCCTTATTGTGATAGGTAAAAATGCCAAGCTCGTGCCGGAGAGCAACGAGGAGGTTGCCGCCGCTTTTGCATCCGGCAAAAAAATAGTTTCCTTCCCCGAGGTATTAGCCGAGCTCAGCAAAGATAAAGAAACCGTGGTGGTTGCCGGCAGTTACGGCAAGTCGACCTCGACTGCCCTGCTTGCGCATTGCTTGGAGGTTGCGGGCCTCGAGCCGTCATACTTTATCGGCGCGGTGCCGCTCTCGCCAAACGTAAACGCCAAAGCAGGCAGCGGCAACCTTTTTATACTCGAGGGCGATGAGTACCCCGCATCCAATACCGACCCGCGCTCAAAGTTTTTGCATTATCATCCGGCACAGGTGCTGCTCACGCCGCTCGCGCATGACCACTTCAACATCTTTCCAACCCCTGCCGATTATCTCAAACCATTTTATGGATTAGCCGCACTCGCATCATCCAAGGGCGCGTTTATCGTGTGCGTGGACGGGCCGCTGAGTAAAGAGTTTCTTGCAAACGTTCCGCGGCCTGTTACAACCTACGGCCTTACTCAGGGTGATTTCCATGCAGCAAATATTGCATACGGGGAGATGACTACGTTTACTCTTATGGGTAAAAATATTGATCCGGTGCATCTCAGCACGACTCAGCTCGGTACACACACTGTCCAAAACATTGTGGGTGTGGGAGCATTGTTGTTATCTCAACAATTAGTAACGCCGGAGCAATTTGCATCCGCGGTTAAGTCATTTAAAGGCATCAAACGCAGGCTCGACAAAAAGTCGGAAAAAACAAGTATACCTATTTTTGAGGGCTTCGGCTCGAGTTATGAAAAACTGCAGAGCGCTATTGCCGCAATGAAACTGCACTTCCCCGGCCGCCGTTTGCTGGTGGTGTTTGAGCCCAACACTATCGGCTGGAGAGCGCGCGCAACACTCGCGCAGTATGACCATGTGTTTACGGGCGTAGCCAAAGTGTTTATTTTTAATCCGCCGCACGACGGCAAAGAGACACAGCTCAGCGCAGAGGAGATTGCAGCTCATGTGGGCGCACACGGCACACCGGCTGTGGCGGTAGATACTCCGGAGCACATACTCGCGCTGTTTGGTACAGAGCTGGGAGAAAATGACGCTATCCTCCTCTCTTCCTCAGGCGCTATGGGCGGCTTGGTAGACTCTATCCCAAAGCTGGCCGAGCAAAAGTTCCCCTGCTAATTTATAACAAGAATTACGGGGTCAAAATATTTTTAGAGGTAGGGGGCAGCAGCGGCTGGTTGATAACATACACGACGCCGTTGCTGGCTTTGTACTCTTGCAATGCATACGAGCTGTTTACCTGCACTACGTTGCCGGGACCCACGCTAAAGTTAAGCTCGTCGCCGGAGAGCGTTTTAATAGAGCCGGTATCTTGGGCATCAATGTTGAGTGCACGGCCGGAGATAATGCTGTATTGCGCCATGCGCTTGCGCTGCGATGCCGTCATGTTGGCGACGGTAGCCGGCGGAAGTAGATTAAACCCCGCGTCAGTCGATACAAACACGGTATACGGCCCTTTACCGCTGAGAGTACTCCCTACGCCCGTTGAGCTAAGGAGTGATGCATAGCTCGAGTCGCTGGAGAAACCTGCCAGGATGCTTGCGACGCTCTCGGAGCTTTTATTTACTAGGCTTACCGATGCAGGGACAGTGGCCGCATTGGTGGACGTTGCAACGGTGTTTGTGACTGCAGGAGACGGTGTTTGCGCAGGCGTCATTACCCACCACCACACGCCGCCAATAATGAGGAGCACTACGACAATGCCAATAACCCAGGCCCAAGTATCTTTTTTGTTCATAGCAGCATGCTAATGTTTTGGCATGAAGAACAGATGAAGCCTCGTTGAGGCTTCATGGATTGCCAAGAGCTTGCTGGGTGGTATCGTGAGCCACATGTATGTAAAGGTGCGCGTGCGCGCCGGCGCTAAAAAGGAGGAGTTTGTTGAGGAGTCAAAAACGCATTTTGCTATTGCGGTAAAAGAGCCGGCGCAGCAAAACCTCGCCAACAAGCGCATTGTCGAGCTGATAGCCGCTCATTTTAAAGTACCCTCAAAACAAATCCGCATCATAAGCGGGCACCACAGCCCGTCTAAAATCCTTTCGATACCGGACTAAATAATTTTGTGGTCATGGGGAGAGTCGAACTCCCACCTCTTGCGAGACACGCTTCTGAGACGTGCGCGTATACCAGTTCCGCCACATGACCAACGCCTCGCATTGTATATAAGAATGGACAAATAAAAAAGGAGGGTCGTAACCCTCCTGTAAATTGCGCCTGTAAACAGACAAAGCGTTAGCCCGAAATAGCTTGCAGATTGACGACAACCCACTTGCCGCAATCCTCTCTATCTTGCTCAAAGTTATACTGGACCTTTTGGCCGGGTATGAATTGAGACCTGGCAGATACATTAACCTCGAAAAAGATCGGCCTGCCGCCCGTGTCAGGCGCTATCCAACCGATGCCCTTCCACCGATCGAAGGATTTTATCGTACCCGTGATAACGGGAGGTGCCGGCTTTTTTGGCTTAAGCTTTTCAGCACCTGTGCGAATATGACTACGTTTGCCGTTTTTTCTTGGCGAATAGATCGTCGGCGAAAGGTGCATTTATAACTCCCCAGTCTGGTTGGTACCGCGCCACCGACCGAATTGTCGGGCAAAAATACTATATATCGATGTAGGATGTGTGTCTAGAGCTCCAGGTTTTTAAAATAGGCCTTAAGCGCGTTTTTGCAAATCTCGTATAAAGGCAGCGAATCTACCTCGTCTTTGCCAATCCATTTGGCATCGGCAATTTCTTCTTTTTCGAAAACAAATGATGCGGAAGGATTTATAAGCGAGCACGCAAATGCCACAAAGTACCTCGCCTTATCCGGCTCAACGTGACTCGGCATCCACATATCAGCAAAAAATACCTCGTGTACTTTAATGTCCAATCCAAGCTCTTCGGCAATTTCGCGACGCAGACCCTCAAGAGGCACCTCGCCAACGTGCAGCCGACCTCCCGGCAAATCCCAGGTTTCTTCGCCGGGAGGCAGCACGACAAGCACCTTCCCGTCTTTTTCTATGACGGCCTTTTGGGCGACATTGCCTGCAAAATGTTTGTGATGATCATCGAGTGCCATGAATATTATTTTACACCTGTGCCCCGTCTCGGTCTGGAACCTGTGCCAGTGAGACCCTATAAGGACCATTTCGGAGATTTCAGTTTAGCACGCCTTAGGCGTCTCGGTTGGACTGTTCAAAAGCTTGCGGATTAAAACGCTCGGCAAGCGGCACAACTTGGGAGGCTAAATCTGCAATATTATTTTGTAAATCTTCTTTAGAGAAAAATTTAATCTCTCTGCACTCAATGCTCGGCGTAAAGTTCAAATCCTCAACCTCAAAACGAAACATGACGCTACACACCCAATACCATTCCATCCATCGTCCCGTACTGTGTTTGGTTGTCCATACAAAAGTTGGTTTTTCGTCAATCCAAGAGACCTTAAGACCCATTTCTTCCTGCACCTCGCGTTTAAGGGCATCTTGAAAATTTTCGCCAAACTCTAAACCTCCGCCCGGTAGCTCCCATTCGGAGCCTGGGTCGGTAGCGCTGTGGCCGCTGTAGTCGTGCACTAGCAAGATTTTTCCGTCCCGCACGCATAGTCCCTTAACGGTGACACGATAAAATGCATTCGGGAAATCTAATGAGTCTTGTGGTGGCTTCATAGTGTCATTGTAATATATGTGACCGATTAACTACCAACAACGCACCTCGGTAAGTCTCACTAGCATGTGCAGGCGGTAGGGGTCGAACCGTCTCGGTCTCACTAGAGCCTCTAGTATAGCAAATTTTCCAATCTATGTTATAATCCAAGGAGATTTGATCCACTTACAGGAGAGCCCGACGCGAGACGGCGAACCAAATATCTACGGAGCCCTTGCGACAATGCGCAACGGATACTTGCAAGGACAGTGGCAACGCGTGCAAATGTTCCTTGTTTTTAACACAGTTGCATTGCCCCTTATATTCGGCACGGTTCAGCCCGAGCAAGTGAAGTTAATTATTTGTGTGGTTGGCTTAGGTATCCACATGGTAATCCTTCAAGCAACACTTCGTGCCGATGGATGGATTCAGTTTCTAGACGCACGCATGATCAATCTCGAACAGCTAGATGATGAAGACCCTAGCGGTGTTCGAGTAAAAGTGTTTAGCCATCCTGATTTTGCGGGGAAAAGATACAGTTGGCTTGCAAGCAGAAAAGCCTTTGGCTTCTTCGGCCTTGCAGTCTCTGCCGTCTGGGTTTGGCAAAGCATCCACTACTTCCGACTACTCTTCTAACAGCAAAGGAGAATGCTATGAGCCGTCAAAGCACGGATCCAACGACTGAACGACATTGGTGGGACGAGTTGCCGCTTAAAATATCGTCTGCGTTACTGTACTCTTTCGCAACGGTAATAGCCGTAGTCGCCCTCCTTGGCATCCTCGGCAAACTGCCATTCTGAAAAACATCTTTCAGATTCAACACTCGGCTTCGTGTCGGGTGTTTTCTTTTTATAAAAATAATTTGTGAATGACCCCGGCTCGGTATTTTGCCGGTGCAAAAAATACCTGCGCCTCGCACAAAACCGCAAAACCTGCCGCAGGGCAGTTTTTTGGTGTTTTGTGCGGGCACTTGGGGTCGAACCAAGGACCTTTCGAGTATCAGTCGAATGCTCTACCAACTGAGCTATGCCCGCGCATGGTCATCCGTAGCTTTAGCGACGAAGGATGTATCAAGGATAGTAATAGAAATCGAGGAAAAAAGAAAGGCCGCCACTTACTATTGGTGGCGGCATGGATAAGGCCTGCATAGGCTTCTAGATGGGCGCAAGTGCCCATGCATTAATTTTTGGCTCGGGCTTTTCCTCAAGCTGAAGCACAACGGTCTTCTGCCGTTCAAGTTTGGGCCAGCTTTCCGCCGGGCGAATATCACGCAAACTCTCTCCTTCCATTATCTTCAAGTCAGACAGGGACAAAAAAACTTTTGTCTTATCTGACAGAAAAGCGATCCATTGCTGGCGATTTTTTTTGAAGCGAATAAGCGTGCCGGTGCAGAGTGCCATCGGTCGACTCCCCTTCTCTTGCTGGACATACGCACGAAAGTACAGGTACTTAAAATATTTTTAACACATTGGGACTGAGATGCAAGTTTTTTGTTGGAAAGAGAGTGGATAGTACGCGAGGGGCGTGTACGCGGGCAAGTAAAACCCGGCCAACGTGGTCGGGGTTTTTCTTTTTTTTTGCGCACCTATGGGGCTACCATCCACAGCCGCAAGCACGCAAAAAGCCCCGCATCTAAAAAGATTGGGGGCTTTTTGCGGTTGGCTCACTGAATACGTAATTGAGGTAAAACACCTTTCTCTTGTTCCGTTTGCTACCAATTTTCCATTCTGTACTCCAGAACATACTCTGTTGGTATCGAGCAGTCTTACGTTTGTGTGTAAACACACAGACCAATAACGGATGCAATTTAGAGTTAGCATCATCACTCTACTCTCTTGCGAGAGTAATCGCCGATTCAGTTTTTGCCCTCGTACGAGAGGCAAAAACGCATTTCATTTGAATTATTCCACGAGCAGCTTCCGCTACCCGTGCCTTGTTACGACTTACTCCCTGTCACCGAACTTACCGTGGGTCGCCTTGCGGCGAACTTCGGGTACTTCCGGCTCCCTTGAGTTGACGGGCGGTGAGTACAAGACTTGAGAACGTATTCACCGCGGTATAGCTGACCCGCGATTACTAGCGATTCCGGCTTCATGAGGTCGAGTTGCAGACCTCAATCCGAACTGGGCACTCGTTTATAAGGATTAGCTCAGGGTTACCCCGTCGCGACCCGTTGTCGAGTGCATTGTATCATGCGTGCAGCCCAGGATATCAGAGGGACATGCTGATCTGGCGTCATCCTCACCTTCCTCCCCCGTGAGGGGGCAGTCTCGCCTGACATATAAAACAGGCAACGAGGGTTGCGTTCGTTACCCCACTGAAGGGAACAACTCAAGCCACGAACTGACGACGACCATGCATCACCTGCCAAGCCGCCTTGCGGGGTCTAAAGTTTCCTAAAGATTACGTGTGGGTTTCAAACCCTGGTGAGGTTCTTCGTTTGTCATCGAATTAAGCCGCATGATCCACCGCTTGTGCAAGTCCCCGTCTATTCCTTTGAGTTTTAATCTTGCGATCGTACTACCCAGGCGCCTAACTTAACGCGTTAGCTTCGTCTCGAAGAGGGTCGATACTCCTCAAAACTAGTTAGGATCGTTTAGGGCGTGGACTACCGGGGTATCTAATCCCGTTCGATTCCCACGCTTTCGTGTTTCAGCGTCAGGAGTGCGCCAGTATATTGCCTTCGCATTTGGTGTTCCCCATGATATCAACGGATTTCACCCCTACACCATGAGTTCCATATACCTCTCGCATCCTCGAAGTCGTACCGTTTCTCTTGCATTTCCGAGGTTAAGCCCCAGAACTTTAACAAAAGACTAATACGACCGCCTACACACCCTTTACGCCCAGTGATTCCGGATAATGCTTGGGGCCTCTGTATTACCGCTCCTGCTGGCACAGAGTTAGGAGCCCCTTATTCATGGAGTAACGTCAATTACTTCCTCCTCCATAAAAGGTCTTTACGTCCCGAAGGACTTCATCAACCACGCGGCGTCGCTCCATCAGACTTTCGTCCATTGTGGAAGATTCTCGACTGCAGCCACCCGTAGGTGTATAGCCCGTGTCTCAGTGCTATCGGTGGGGGTCAGCCTCTCAGCTCCCCTAAGCGTCATAGCCTTGGTAAGCCATTACCTTACCAACTAGCTGATGCTGTACAGGCCTCTCAAAAAGCGGCTTGCGCCTTTACTCCGGAGAGACTATCGGGAATTACCTACTCTTTCGAATAGCTATGCCCGACTTTTCGGTGAGTACCTGTATATTACTACCTCGTCTGCCACTGGCCTTGCGGCCCGTTCGACTTGCATGCCTTATCCACGCCGCCAGCATTCATCCTGAGCTAGGATCAAACTCTGATTAAAAAACACATAGTGTTTTTATTAGCTCGATGAACGGAACAAGAGAAAGGTGTCCCAGCCTTCTTAGGCTGAGATATAACTTGTCTTGCTGCCTCCCGGTGGAAAAGATCGGGAGGGCTTTTTGTGTATTTGTGTATCGCTCCTAACGACACGCAAACACGGTTTCTTGCAGCCCCGCGATTGTGTTAGCAACGCAGGGCAAGTGTGATCAATTGTCTAAATTATACAATTTTTCATTTCTCAATTACGTATTCAGTTGTCAACGAACGCTACCTTTTTTTGAACCCTAAAACAAAAGGGCCCTCATGCTGCTTATAAATGCCCTAGCAAGCTAGGGCAAATCAAAACCGCACCTCAAAGGCAGTACCAGCAGTATAGTCATATATAGCTCAGAGTCAAGCTCTGCTGAGGGCTCAAAATAGGGCTTTATTTAGCCTCCTTACGAGACATCCTTACCCGCCAAAGCGGCTTCGACTTGGATGTAGAGCTCCTCGGGAGTGGTGTCGTTGTAGAGCACCGTGTCGGCCGCCTGTATGGCCGCTCCCAAATTATTTTGGTCGGGATTATCAGAGGCCATTTCATGTATCTGTTCCGCCTCAAATTGCTCAAATGTCACATCATCTTTAGAACTGCCCCGCTTTTGTATGCGCTGATATCGCGTGCGTAAATCGGCATTAACCGCTAACTCTATCCCTCCGATAGACTGAATAAATTTAACTTCGGCAGCAGTGTGTTGCGGCTCAAGCACGACATTCTCTCCTGCCTCAATTGCTCCTTTTGCCATCTTATACACAGCCTCCATGAGTTTAGTTGGACCTTTAGCCCGAAACTCGTTGGCAATATCGCGGCGCACAACCCGAGTAGGTTCAATCCCGCGTTTTTTTGCCTCTCCCGCTAAAAAAGTATCCGATACGGCAAAATGTTTAAACCCTTTTTGTTGCACCAAATACTCAACCACCGTCCCCTTCCCTGCGCCGAGCGTGCCTGTAATGCCTATTATCATTGCTCTATTATGCACACTTTTTTGAGCAATGTGTGGACATCCCGCTCGGCTATCTCAAACCTTTTTAGCACCTCCTCGCAATACGGGTTAAAGCGGTAGACGTCTTGAAAGAGCGCTGTGTCTTGCTTTACACTCTCGGTGGCGTCCATTAAATAGCCAAACGAGACCGTGTCTATCTCGGTGCGATTAAACGAGCCGCGTGCGACTATCTGCCCCACAAAGTGGGTAAGAAAAAGAGTCTCGGCCAAATGTTTGTCGTGGCTTTCAGCGGTCATCTCTACGACCTCAAATCCGCACTGCCGTAAAAATGCGATAAGCGCGGCCTTTTCATCCTCCGGCATCGAGCTTTCAGTGATGACCACCCTCAACCCGGCAACATCTTCTTGTTTTTTAGCATAACTCTCGGGTCCAAACATTGGGTGCGTAGCGATGTATGGTTGCTTGGATGCTAAACGTTTTAAAATCTCAACCGTATGCATTTTAACGGTTGCAACGTCAACGATAATGCCGCTCTCTTTCATCAGCGGCAAAACTTTTGCAAGCGTCTCCTCAAAGGCGTGTATCGGTACTGAAAGTATGACCACATCACTTGCGGCCACCTCGGCTAACGAAAAAAACTTTGTGCCATCATGCTCAAAGCGCGATGAGTATATTTTAATGTGAGCTGCCGGCGCAAAACGCCTGATGAGCACTTCTAAAAAAGCTCCAAAGCTGCCATAGCCGACAATGCCGACTGTTTGCATGCGATGTTATTTAGCGCTGCGGCGCTGCCCAGCGAGCTTGCGAGCAGAAAAATGCTCCCATGCCACCAAAAGCGGGCTAGCAAAAAAGATAGATGAGTAGGTGCCCACAATCATGCCTACCGTGAGCGTGAGGGCAAACACGCGCGTTGATGCGGGTCCAAAAAAGTAGAGTGCGAGAAGCATGATAACTACGGTAAGGGAGGTATTGATGGAGCGAGTGAGGGTCTGCATAATGCTGCGGCCTACTACTCCCTCAAACTCCTCGCGCTTGTGATGCTCGTCGTTGAGGCGCAGGTTTTCGCGGATGCGGTCAAACACCACTATTTTGTCGTTGATTGAAATGCCTAAAATAGTGAGGAGCGCGACGATAAAAAGCGAGTCTACCTCGGCGCCGGCAAAATGTCCCATCGCCGCAAACACCCCCACCGGCACAAGCACATCAAAAAGGAGCGTAACGATTGCAACCACGCCATACTTCCACGAGGCAATCGACTTGGAAACCCCGCGAAACACAAAAGCAATAAAGAGAATGATGCACACCACCACAAGCCCCAGCGCAACGAGGCCCTTAGTAAGTATCTCCGCGCCTATTGAGGGAGACACCGAGGTAAACTCATCTTCGTGCACAGCCCCGAGCGTCCCGAGCTCCTGCTCAAGATTATTTTTTTCATCATTACTGAGAGTGCGCTCGCGCAACGTATAGGCTTGCGCTCCGGCAGGCTGCACCAGCACTGAGCCGAAGTTGAGTGGCGCAATCGCCGCTTGCACCTGCTCTACGGTCGGGCGGGCGCTTTGATATGAAACTTGCAACAAAGAGCCGCCCGCCAAGTCGATGCTCGGCTTAAGCCCCCACATGACAATAGCTGCCAGTGCAACCACGCTCAAGAACGCCGGCAGGATAAAGTAGTATTTAAGATTTTTGCTGGTAATCATACAAATAGAGTTAACGTCTAAACCCCGAGCGCATAAGGAAACGGCCGATAGGCTTTGAGGAATTAAGGCCGAGCGAGAGCAGCAGCGTGCGCGAGATGGTTATTGCCGAAAGCAGCGATATCACGACACCCAAGCCAAACACGAGCGCAAAGCCCTTGATGATTGAGGTGCCGAGCCAAAAGAGTATCACGGCCACGATAATGTGCGCGGTGTTGCTGTCGCGGATGGCAAGCCATGCACGGGTAAAACCCTCGCGTATCGCAAGCTGCGTCTCTTTGCCTGCGGCCAGCTCCTCCTTGATGCGTTCGGCAATAAGGATGTTGGCGTCGACCGCAAGCCCTACCGATAGAATAAAGCCCGCAATACCTGCCGCCGTGAGCACTACCGGAATAAGTTTAAAGAGAGAGAGCATGAGAATCGCGTAAATGACCAGCGAAACAACAGCCACGACGCCAGGCAAACGGTACCAAAGGATCAAAAATATCGACAGCGCAATAAAACCGATAATGCCGGCAAGCGCTCCCGCGTGCAGCGCAAGCGAACCGAGCGTTGCGCCCACCGTCTCAGTCGAGGCCAACGTGATAGGCACCGGAAGAGCGCCGAGATTAAGACTGGTGGCGAGCGCTTTGGCTGAGTCAGCGGTAAAGTTGCCCGAGATAACTGCCGTGCCGCCGTCTATTTTTTGATTGATAACCGGAGCCGAGATAAGCTGCCCGTCGAGAAAGATGCCGAGCTCGCTACCGACATTTTTGCCGGTAATTTGCGAGAAGAGCGCCGCACCTTGGGGATTAAAATTTATTTGCACGACCGGCGTTGTTGAGAGGGCGCTGGAGCCGTTGCCAAACTGGAGCGCCGCCGAGGAGAGATACTCGCCGGTAAGGCCCGTGTCGGTAAAGGCCGCCGGGTTTGGCGAGCCGTCAGGCAGCGTGGTAGACGCCTCAAACCCCGGTTTAACTAATTTAAACTCCAGGAGAGGCGTCTGGCCGATAAGCGTAATAGCCTGATTAACGTCGGTCACGCCCGGGAGCTCAACAATAAGGCGGTACTGCCCCGTGCCAAGGGCGCCACCCTGCTCGGTCTGCACCACCGGCTCGGATACGCCAAAAGCATTGACGCGGCGCTCGATAACCGTTTGGAGCGCGGCAAGCGAGTCACCGACTTGGCTCGCAGGGACCTTGCTGGTGTCAGCATTGTAGGTAAGCTGCGTGCCTCCCGAGAGGTCGAGCCCGAGCTTAAAGGCAAAACGGCTGCTTGGAGTGTTGGTATGCCATATAAAAAAGCCCAATGCCGCGGCAGCAATAAGGATAACAACGGCGCTATAGCGCAATGTAAACATGGGTGTGAGAATAGCAAGAAACTGCGGCTTATACAAGTAAGGGTACACTCATGTCTCTCATAGAGACGAAGGGATAAGTGTGCCCTTATATCTCCTTTGTTACAGGGACAAGCTCCACATTGGCAGTTGCCGTGTATGTTTGACCGTTATTGTCCGTGCACGAAAGGGTGTATATCTCTGCATGCGTAACGTTTGCGGGTGTACCTGCGGAATTAGGGAGCGAGCTTACGAGATCGCCCTCGCTCGTGGTGAGCCCGCAAAAGGCCATCTTGCTGGTAGACCAGGTAAGGGTTGTGCTCCCTCCCGTCAAAACACGTGAGGGCGTTGCGCTAAGCGATGAGATACTGCCGTTGGGAGCCCGGCACATCCCGGCAGAACATCCGTTTGAGCATAGCTGCACTGCGCCGCAGCTGTCCACCACGTTGCCGTCGATTGAGCAGCTAGTGGTGCCGTTGGGGGTGCACGCATTGCATGCCCCACCGGAACATCCATAAGAGCATGATGGTTGTACCGTTGCGCCGCAGCTGTCGATTACATCGCCGTTTAAACAACTAGTGGTGCCGTTGGGAGCGCAGGCATTGCATGCCCCACCGGAACATCCGTTTGAGCACATTTTTACCGTTGCGCCGCAGCTGTCCACCACGTTGCCGTTTGAGCAACTATCTGTGCCGTTTGGAGTACATAGTATTTGACCAATGCAGTTGGGATAGGTGCCACTGTAACCAGCGGGACAAGACACCGGACCGGTGCAATTGGGATAGGTGCCGATGTAGCCTGAAGGACAAACTGATTGAGTACCATTGCCGATACAATCGGGGTAAGTACCAGTGTAACCAGCGGGACAAGACACCGGACCGGTGCAATTGGGATAGGTGCCGGTGTAGCCGTCGGGGCATGAGGGAGCAATGCAGTTGGGATAGGTGCCGATATAGCCAGCAGGGCAAGACACGGGCCCTATACAGTCCGGATAGGTGCCGATGTAGCCTGAAGGACAAACTGATTGAGTACCATTGCCGATACAATCGGGGTAAGTACCAGTGTAACCAGCGGGA
>DATCEW010000061.1:0-5185 GCA_036509865.1 Minisyncoccota bacterium | reverse complement strand
ACCGCAAACATGCCGTCGGCATCAACCTCGGGCTCGGCATCGCGCTCAATGATAGGCGGCAGCTGGAAGAAGTCGCCCACAAACACCACCTGCAAGCCGCCAAACGCTTTGGAGCTGGCAAACACCTCGCGGCACACGGCGTCGACCATCGAGAGCGTGTTGGGGCTGAGCATCGAGACCTCGTCGATGATTAAAATTTTGGTGCGGCGCATGCGCTTAACCACGTGCTCGGTCGAGGCTATCCTGTCGAGATCATAGTGGCTTAAGCTTCGCTTGATGCCGATGCCGGCCCACGAGTGGATGGTCATGCCGCCGATATGCGTGGCCGCAATGCCGGTAGAGGCCGTGATGGCGGGCTCAACATCGTGCGAGCGCAGCCACGCGGTAAACTCATTGACCGTGTGCGACTTGCCCGCGCCCGGCTCGCCAGTGAGGAAAACATTGGCTCCTGTTTTGAGTATGGTTAAAGCCTCGGCCTGGGTCATAGATGCCCTATGCTACCTCACTCATCTTTTATAAGCAAAATAAAAAGGACAAAATTAAAAACGTTCTTTCTTCCGGAGAGATGGACGGGAACCCTACCCCTGCAGAAAGAAGTTTTTAGTTTTGTCCAACCAGCATGAGCGAGCGGCGGATGGCGTCAAATTGGCTTATGAGCGCTTGTTTGTCGAACGCGGTAACCATGCCCGGCGGATAATTGCCGATTTGCGATGAGTGGATAAAGTAGCGCACAGCCGTGCAAGTGCTGCTGCCGGGGATTGCGTACACAGTTTCATCGTAGAGATTGCCCGCGCCAGCATCGCTCCCTTGCGCTACCGAGTAATCAACGCCGTTATCGGTCACTGCGGTGGTGCTGCCTATTTGGTCGCCAAGGAAGAGGCTTGCGCTACATGAGGCCGCACTGTTTGGCAATTGCTCGACGCTCACGTAGCTGTCTGCGGCGAGGTTGGTGCCGGTTGCCATCGTGCCAGGGATAATAAAATTAACGCCCTCAATATCTTTGCCGGGGCCGAGCGCCTGATATATATAAGGAGCGGTTACGGTGTAGCCTTGCGGATATTTTATCGAGTAACCGAGCGTCGAGGATGCAAAAATAGTCCAGCTCTCTTGGCCGCCTATGTCGCTAAGAGCAATGCAGTTGGCAAAGGTTTGCGGCGCATTGCCGGCACCCTCGGTTATAAACGCAGTGTTGCCCTTGCTCCAAAAAATAAACGACTCGTCGGCGTTGGCGTAGCGGATGCCCGAGCCGGATATGGTTTGCGGCAATGTCATGGTGCGGCCGTCGCTGAGCACAAGTGCCACGCTACCATTTGGCGTAGGAGGCATATCCGAGCCGACGGGCGCGGCCTGCGGACCGGAGTAGTAGGTAGCAACTATTGTTTTGCTTGCATCACACGCATAGCTTACTTTTGCAATTTCTTGCTGGGTAGTAGGAGTGCCCGAGCCGAGCAAGGGTGCAAGCCATGAGGCATTGCGGTAGTGCCACAAAAACGCGCCAATGATACCAATGACGATGACTATTAACACGACGGTGTACGTGCCCCTTTTCATACGTTAATACTACTATGCCGATGAGAAAGATCTAGTAACCGAGCTGCTCGTTGACGAGGAGCACCTGCACTTTGCGGCCCATCTTTGCATACTCATGTGCAAAGATAAGTATCTTGGCAAGCAAGCTGCCTCCGTATCCGGCATCCTTCATGCGCTTGTCCTCGAGCGGAAATACGTAGGTTTCGAGGCGATGCATCGCATCCCCGAGCGTGGGCACAATTTTTTGCGTGCCGGCGACGATGATAATATTTTTAGCAGTAAAGGTAAGCGCCGGCAGCTGGCTGCCGGTGGCCGAGGCAATGACCATCTCGCCGCTCTGGCTAATAGCGTGCGCGCTGCCGAGATAAAAGTCCGAAAATACCGCCTGTTGGCGAAGCATCGCCTGCTTTGCCGGGTCGGCTTCGGCAAGAATACCCGCATGCAGATTGTTCCAGCCATGCGTACCGCTCTTGAGATACTCTATATATCCTATCTCCTCGAGCGTGCGCGAGGAGCCGTTCATCACGCTGGCGCCGGCGGGGATAAGCGTTTTTATTTTTTCCAAAGCATCAGCTTTGTTTTGCATAAACAAAGCCTCAACGCCGTGCGCCTTGAGCGCCTCAACTGTTTTTGCTACTACGTCTGGGCTTGCGAGCGTATCGTAATCCATAGGGTTTAAATTAGGTTTAAAACCCAGTATAAACCCAAGCAACCTATTTGCAACGTGAAGTCTATTTTGCGGCGCTGAGGCAGCGGAGGCACGCCTTTTGGTTTGGCCTCGTTTTAATGTAGCGGTTGCCGCACTCGCATATGATGATAGGCGTTACGCCCACCTTCTCGATCCAGTGGCCGTTTTTTTGGAAGGTCTTGGTAGGCCCCTTGGTTTGCACGTATTTTTTTTGATTATCGGCGGGAGTAGTCATAAAAAATTTTACTCAACAAACGTGAGCGCGATGCCTTTTTTACCCGCGCGGCCGGTGCGGCCGATGCGGTGCACGTAGTCCTCTTGCGTTGCCGGCAGCTCGTAGTTTATGACATGCGAGACATCGCTGATGTCGAGGCCGCGCGCGGCGACATCGGTGGCAACCAGCACTTGCGTGTGCCCTTTTTTAAACAGGTCGAGCGCGCGTTGGCGGCGGCTCTGCGTCTTGTTGCCGTGGATAGAGTCGGTTTTAAATCCGCGTACCTCGAGCGCCTTGGCAAGTTTCTCGACGCCGTGCTTGGTGCGGCCAAAAATAAGCACTTTATTAAACGCCGGTTTGTTGAGCAGCTCGTGGAGTACCTCCAGCTTGGAGCCGCCCGGCGGCACACGCACAATGTCCTGCTCGACATTTTTTGCGGTGTCGCCTGTTTTAACCGAGATCCGCACCGGCTCGGTAAGAAAGTTTTTAATAAGCACCTCTATCTCGCTTGAGAGCGTTGCAGAGAAAAAGAGCGTGTGGCGGGGCGTCGTAAGCTGCGCCAAAATAATGCGCATATCGTTGATAAAGCCCATGTCGAGCATGCGGTCGGCCTCGTCGAGCACTACGGTTGAGAAGCTCGAGAGCACGAGCGTTTTGCGCTCGAGCAAGTCTTTAAGACGGCCGGGAGTGCCGATGACAAACGCGGGCTTTTTGCGCAGGTCGCTCATCTGGTTATAAATAGAGGCGCCGCCGACGCAGATGGCCGAGGCGATGCGCAGGCCGGGAGTAAAACCTTTTAACTCATCGCCGATTTGCACCGCGAGCTCGCGGGTGGGCACCATGATAAGCACGCGCTGATTGCGGTCGAGGAGTACTTTGTTTATCAGCGGGATAAGAAACGCGGCCGTCTTGCCGGTACCGGTGTTGGCAATGCCCACCACGTCGGCGCCGCGCAGGATGTGCGGTATCGAACGGTCTTGTATCGGGGTTGGCGTAACGTAGCCTTTGCTTACGATATTTTTTTTGAGCACATCTTCAATGGCAAAGTCGGTAAACTGATGCTCGGGTACAAAGTGCTCGACAGCCTCGGTAATGACGGCTTTGTTGATAAAACGGGAGACATCGCTGAAGACGGCTTGTTTAAATTTGCCTTTGCCGCCGCGGTTACCACCTCCTTTATATGCACCCGCGCCTTTATAGCCGCCTGTTTTGACGCCATTAAAACGGCTATAGGGGCGGCCGCCCGAGGACACGCCAAAGCGGCGCGGACCTCCCGTAGGGGCAGCCGAAGTTCCCTCGCCGTTTTTACGGGAGGCAAAAGAGCTGCTGCTATTGGTTTTATAAGCACTTGGCTTGCCTCCAAAACGGTTAGGCCGAGGAGAGTGTCCCGCATGCGGGATTTTGTGAGTATTAGGCATGTGTTAAAATATTAACACAAACTCGGCATTTTTGCAATATCCGGATAGAAAAAGCCCCGCGTTTCCGCGAGGCCAACTGAGGGACTTAATCCCTATATATTTCAACCAGTCTCTTTGGAAAGTCGATTAATAGTCGACAGTCCTTGAGCAACTCTGTCCCAATGAGCCCTACGGGTTGGTCTGGATGAGGTGGACGTCGAGGCACTTGTAACGTTATAAGCGTTTCGATTATTTCGATCTTTCCAAACCAGATTAACTCCACGGCTCCTCGTAAAGTTTTTGTTTTTGAAAAGTCTGCCAATTCTACTTCTGCAAAAGATCTTGCATCTACAGTAGAATTATTAGGCCCCAGAAGATAGATCGCGTTACGATTGATGATGAGTTTTCTGTTTACTCCAGTATCTATTTGGAGGATAACTGAGTAACCACCCGGGGCGTCCACTCGTACACAGGGGCGCCCCAAGTCGTCTATCGAGCCGGCAATCATTGGATATCACCGACAGAAAAACTCCCGCGCTTGCCTCTATCATCAGGGTATAGTTCTTCGAATTTGTCATTCGCTTCAAAGACATCTCCCCCGAGGGCATAGCTGCCGCTCTCCGATACGATTATCCACGTATCGACAGGACAACCAGCAAACTCAGCACGTTTTGCCATCAAGAGGTCGTAGCACTTCTTTCTGGTAATAGCAAACGCCAAGAGCTCGTCCGGGGTCATCCCGTGCAAGCCAAATTTGGATAAATTTAGCTCAGACAAGTTTATTTCTTCCATGATTTACCTCCGTTTGTACTATTTAACTACTTTTAGTATACCACACATATTTCCTATTTGCTACATTATTTAAGCACGCTCCACATTGCTTGGTCTTCGGCGCCGCCGAGGCTAAATACCGCTACGCCTTTTACACCAAGCTGGTGCGCTAGCGCGACTTTGTCGGCAATGGCTTGCGCGTCGCTCCAGGTAACATAGTTGAGCGGCTGCGTGGTGTTTGTTTGCGAGCCCTCATTTTGCACAACCGTAGTAGTTGCGGATGTTTGCTGGGTTTGCGTCGTGTTGCCGTCTGTTGGCGCTACCGTTGCTAGAAGATTTGGATTGTAAAAAAAGCCAAGCTCGTCGGCGCTGGTGCGATGCGGCACAATGCCGAGATGGCTCGCAATTTGCGTTGCATACGCGGGATTAAAAGCCCAGAGCACGCTGTACTGGTTGGAGCCGTCTACCGGCGTAACGGTGTACTCGTAGCCGTAGGTTGGGACGCCTATGATTATTTTATTTTTTGCGATGCTTTGCGCCGCTAAAGAAACTAGGTCTCCGACCCAGCCCGGGTCGGCAACCGGC
>DATCEW010000060.1:0-8120 GCA_036509865.1 Minisyncoccota bacterium | reverse complement strand
GCGCGCCTTGAGCATCCAGCTTTTAGCCATTTTGCGATGCTTTGAGGCGTCTTTGGCGCCATAGAGCCAATAGGCTCCCGCCCCTGCCGCCGCAACCGCCGCTGCAACCGCTAACCCTGCTTCCGCCGATGCATGCCCCTGTTTTTTTGTTGCCATAAATAAATGGTGTGCAAATAGTTTTGCGTGAATTATTAATGTTCCTGCCCTTCATTACCTGCTCTTGGCTTTGCCGCCTTGGCAGATCTTTTTTTACTCACCGCACCGGCGAATTTACGCATAACAAAACCGAACACCATGTCCACCAGCGTCAAAGCTTTTACTCCCTCTTGCTTAGCTTCTTGCCGGAGCATGTGTAGGTCGCTCTCTATCGACTCGCTCGCCCGGCGCATACGCGCCACAATGGCGCGCGCATCGCGCAATATATATATGACATATACAAGCGCGACCGCCAGTAGGGTGGCGACCAGCATGACCGCAACCGCCGTGATAAAAAAGAAGATATCCGCGTGTACCAACTCGTTCATGCCTATATAGTATACCGCAATTAAAATAGTTATGAAGTCAAAAGAAAAGGCCGGTATTGCTACCGGCCTGAGTCACAGTCATATCCTGCATATGTTATAAGTCCTTTTGTTTTGGTGGCTCCTTCTTGATAAGGCAGTCCTCTTATTTTTTTATTATTCAGCCGCTTTCGGACAAATTCGGCATATTTGGTTGAGGTAACACGCTGATATCGAGCGATACTACGCGCAAGTGGAGAGTGTCTGAGAAGAAATAACAGAGCGTCATCATCAAAAAATCTCAGTCGACGACACACCTCACTGACGGTAAAAGGTTTGCCTGACTCAATAATTGACAGCATAACCTCGACAAAACGCGGCATGAGCTCAATTACTCGATTTATCCTCTCTACTTTCCACCATTGGTCTGCAAAACGTCTCGTGGTCATGGGCTTTTCCTCCTACATTACATCTCTTGATTTTATACATCAATTCTATTTTTATTGCAAACCAAAAAATTTTCAACACTATCCTCAATTTCCTTTGCAGAGTTGGTTTCCATCAACTTCATACGCAACTCTTTGGCGCCGGGGAAGCCCTCGGCATAAGCTTTAAAATGCTTTTTCATAATCGCAAAGTTTTTTATATCGCCGAGGAGCTCTTCAAAAAGTTTGGCGTGCTCTACGGCTATGTGGAGACGAGTTTCTAAAAGAGGCTCCGGAAAAACTTCTTGCCCAAAAGTCCTCGGGGGTCCTCCTTCCGGCGAATCGCCGGAAGTTGCGCCAGACTTTTGCTCAAGAAGTTTTTCCGGAGCAAACAGCCAGGGCTTGCCAAAAATCGCGCGGCCGAGCATCGCACCGTCGGCGCCGCTCTCTTTTATCTTAGCTTCTGCATCAACCATATCAACAAGGTCGCCATTACCGACAATAAGAGTTTTGCTGCCTAACTCATTGCGTATCTCGACCGCACGTTTAACACGCTCCCATCGCGCCGGCACTTTTGACATCTCTTTGCGGGTGCGCGCATGGACCGTAATAACGTCGGGCTTAGCGGAGAGTAGCGCGGGTAGCCATTCCTCAAGAGTATCCTTGTTATAGCCGATCCGTGTTTTGACGGAAATCGGCAAGTTTGGAGCGCCTCGCCTCGCCGCTTCGATAATAGTAATCGCAAGGGATGAATTTTTTATGAGCGCTGCGCCGCCTCCTTGCTTCTCGATCGACTTGTCGGGGCAACCCATGTTGATATCGACGCCGTCAAAGCCAAGCTCCTGCGCCAGTGCCGCGGCATCCTCCATATGTGCAGGATTCGAAGTAAAAAATTGCGCAACAATAGGCCGCTCGGCTTCGCTAAACATGAGGTCGCGCATCAGCTTTGCCTCCCCTTCTTTATTGGCAAGCGCGAGCCCGTCGGCCGACACAAACTCGGTGTAGGTAACGTAAGGCACTCCGCCCTCAACCTTGGAGTATTTGGCAATGATGCGCCTAAAAGCCGCGTCGGTAACATTGGCCAAAGGCGCCAAAACAAAAAAAGGCTTAGGCAGCTCAGCCCAAAAATTCCGCATAGAGAAACACTCTAGCATATTTTGTCATCAAACATAAAAACAGCTGCCCTATAATAGGCGGCTGTTTTTGAGCTTAACCCTCGAACTGTTTTAGAAAGCAATCCGATTTATTGAACCGTCAGCGTGCCACTCGCAAGCGGATTGCTACTATTGGAACCAGGCAACCACACTAATACCTTATATAAATATGAACTGGAAAGCGGACCGCCGCCGATCATCGCATTTGCATTCGACGGTGTAAATGACCACACTCCGTTTTGGACACTCACTTTTCCACTCCAATCCGGGCCACTATTATCAGGGTTAACAGGAATTTCAGACACCTCAACTTCCACGGCGCCAGTTCCTTGCCCAGTACCCGTAATAGTCGGAGATTGAGAATTGGTCGTCAACGAACTCTGGTCGATAGTGGCGGAGGGTTGGGTCGAGTTGTTGCCAGTGATGGTAATGGTCGCAGTACCAAGCGAATTGCCCGATGAATCTTTGAGCGTCGCGATGTAGGTGCCGGGGGAGGTATAGGTGTGCGGAACTTGTTGGTATGCTGCGACATTGCAGTTAGATTGAGCGGCAATTCCACCAACCATTGAATTAACATAGCCACAAGCGTTTTTCCCATCCCCGAAATCAATAAACGCGACGCCGTTTGAAGTTGAAGGTAGTGTAAACGTCACCGCTAGCGGCGCACTTCCCGATATCGGCGTTGCAGTGAAATTTGAGGATTGATTGCCGGAATTTGTCTGTGAAGGTGACGAGCCGCCGGTAGGTGGAGGAAGCATGGCGCTCCCGCACTTGCTCTTCCATGTTGCTTGTGTAAGAGGACCATAAACGCCAACTGGTGACATATTGAGGAATTGTTGGAGCTGCGATACCTGGCCTCCGGTAGCACTATCGGTATCGCCACGCTTGAGACCAGCAAAACTATTGCACGATTGCGGGTTGGAAGATGGTGTGCCGCTGGTCGCTTGGCCGTTGAGGTTTGCCGACACATTGTTTATCACGCTTTGGTCTGCACCAAACGACTGGAGCAAGCCGATGATTGCTTGGACTTGTGCGGAGGTAAGCGATGCGGCTTGAGCCGGTGCCGGCGCTATAAAACTTAAAGAACACAAAAGCCCGACGACTAATACTCCCGCACCTATATATTTGGTCATATTAAACATAATTTACTGCTTTACTTATAAATACCTGCTCCCTCTTTGGGACTGCTTTAACTATATCACTTTAATTTGTAGTACAGCCTGTCGCCAAAGCGCAGGTCGAGATATTGGAAGTCGGCTATGGTGCGCCCTGCAAATGCGTCTGATTGGAGCGCGAGCTCAAAGCGCTGATACACGTCACCGCCGCTCTGCGAGAGATCAAAGAGCAGCGTAAATCCGCTGCTAAACGCTACGCGCACATCAGAGTCTTGGTCGACCGAGACGCTCGCGATTGCATCCTGCGGCTGACTTTGCGCAATTGTGTCAACAAGGGCGCCGAGCGAGATAAACGAAGCGGGAGTAAGATATTGCTGGGGCGTGCTGCCGCCTGACAGCGCTCCGTAATAACGCTTATATGCGTCGCCCGAAAAATCAGCGGATGGTGCATACGCGACGCCGTTTTGATCGAGCAAAAAACAATTGCTTGAGCTTGCCTCCACAGTGTTTCCACACCACAGCGCTTTTGGCTGGCGCTCGACAATAGATACCGAAATGGTGTGGAAGTTGACCGCGCGCACCTCCGCGCTTGCAATAACCGGCATAGCGGCGGGAAGCGCATTATTTATCTGACTTTTGGGATAGAGAAAAATATTATTTTTTGCAAACAAATGCCAATAGGAGCCGGCAAGCTGGCTTTGCACTGCATCCTCAACGTTGGAAGCCAATATGGTTTGCTCTCCCGAAACCTCTATGCTGGTAATGCGCAAAAAGCCGGAGTGCGAGAGCCACACCAAGCCGCCGAGCATAATCAAAAAAATAACGAGGATGGTTACGGCAATAACGCCGCGCCGCTTGCGGCGGCGCGTGCGCACTCGTGACTCCGGCAAAGCAACTCGGGCCATGTTTATATTATAAGCCCTACAAAAACAAAAAACTTCCTAAAAAGGGAGAGATGAACGGGAGCCCTACTCCCTTTTTAGGAAGTTTTTTGTTTTTAGAGCTATGCCAGCTTCTCAATCCTCTCCTTCCCCATCATAAACGGGCGCAAGACCTGGGGAACAGTTACCGTACCATCCTCGTTTTGGTAATTTTCTAAAATCGCAATGAGTGTGCGGCCAATGGCAAACATGGTGGCATCGTTCATGTGCACCGGCTCGCTTGAGCCGTCGGCGCGCTTTACTTTAGTGTTAAGGCGGCGCGCTTGGAACCCACCCACGTAGTCGGCGCTGTGCGTCTCGCGGTAGCGGCCGAGATCCTCGGGCTTCTCTCCCTGCTGGCCCGGCATCCATGTTTCGATATCAATCTGCCTCTGATCGGGAAAGCCCATGTCGCCGGTGCATACCAGCACCACCTGATACGGCAGTTTTAGCTGCTGCAATAAATACTCTTGGATTGCCACCAGCAGCTCCTGCTCGGCCATGCCGTCCTCCGGTTTGGTAAAAGACTCCGCCTCAATTTTGTCGAACTGATGCTGGCGCAAAATGCCGCGCGTGTCTTTGCCCGCCGCACCCGCCTCGCGCCTAAAGGCGGTGGAGTAGCCAGCATAGCGCAGCGGCAAGCGATCCTCTTTAAGCGTCTCGTCCATATGCAAAGGGCCAAGCGTATGCTCGGCGCTCCCCACGAGCAAAGTGTCATCTTCAGGAAATGCATAATGCTCCTCCGGAGTTAAAAAGCGCGCCATGCGGATTTGCACCTGCTTTTTAACTATCACGGGCACCACCACCGGCACAAATGGTTTTGAGCTTACGGTAAGGCCCGCGTTTTTAATTATTGCCTCCAATGTTTCGCGCGAAGTTAAAACTCCCAGCGTAAACTGTATGAGTGCAAACTGCGCGAGCGCCAAGTCGCCTTTGAGATAAGTAAAGCGCGCACCGCTTACTTCGGTTGCTTTTTCGCTATCGATAATGCCCAAATCTTTGCCGATATCCCAATGCGCTTTGGGCGTAAAGGTAAAGTTGGGCCGCTCTCCCCACTGCCTGATTATTTTATTGCCGCTCTCGTCGGGGCCCACCGGCGTGTCTGCGGAGGGGATGTTAGGGATTTTAACAAGCAGGCTCACCAGCTCCTTTTCTACAACCTGATATTTTTCCTCAGCGACTTTGAGCTCATCTTTAAGCCGCGTGCCCACCTCGGCGTCGCGCGCCGCTTGTGCATCATTGCGTTGTTTGTTGATGTCGCTTATTTCGCCGGCGATTTTTTTGCGATCCTCGGCCAGCGATAAAATACGGTCGAGATCGATATCTCCTCGGTTTTTATTGGTGATAGCGGCACGGACAATGTCCGGATTTTCCCGTATAAAGGCAATATCTAACATAGTGTGGTATACGTATAGACTACAATGCAATTCGTTGCGCGACAACTCAAACCATCCGAGTTCCCCGCCCTGCTCCGGGAGATACCCGACGCGCCCGCGAGCCTATATATAAGAGGAGTAATGCCGAGTGAGGAGCTCAAATATCTGTGCGTCGTGGGCTCGCGAGCCTGCTCGCCGTATGGCCGCCGCGTATGCGCGTCGCTCATTGCCGGCCTCGCCAAATTTCCCATCGCCATAGTCTCGGGGCTCGCGCTTGGCATGGATGGCGAGGCGCTTAAAGCCGCACTTGATGTCGGGCTGCCCGCAGTGGCGGTGCTGCCCTCCTCGGTTGATGACGCAAGCATGTATCCGGTTACCAACAAAGCGCTCGCACAGCGGATTTTGGCGCGCGGCGGTGCGCTCGTGTCGGAGACGAAGGGCCCGTACAAAGCAATGCTGCACGACTTCCCCAAGCGCGACCGCATCATGGCCGCATTGGCGCACGCAACGCTCATTGTTGAGGCGGGCGAAAAGTCGGGCACGTTGATAACCGCGCGGCTCGCACTCGACTACAACCGCGAGGTGCTCGGCGTGCCGCACGAGCTCGATAAAGAAACCGGCAAAGGCGTCAACCGCTTGCTGCGCGAGGGCGCCACCTTGGTGCGCAATGCCGACGACATTTTGCTCGCGCTTGGCTTTGAGCCAAAGGTCGACCCGCTGCAAGGCGTGCTCCCCACCGACTTAACCGAAACAGAAGTAAAAATAATGGAAGCATTAACCGAAGCAAAAGTAAAAGATAATTTGATTGAAGAGGCCGAGCTCACCGCACAAGAAGCCAGCATAGCGCTCTCCGGCCTCCTCATCCGCGGGCTCATCGTCGAGCGCCTTGGCAAAATAGAGAGATTGTAGTATAGTTTTTTTAGTGAGTTCAGTATGCGTCCCCTTCATTCCAGTTAAGGAGGTCTACATGCCTGACAACAAAAACGAGGTACTGCTATTAAAAAGCTTCGCCGAAGAGGCAATTGTCACGCGGCAAGAGATATCAGAAATTTTAGGCACCACGCCAGGCCACGTCTTTGGCCTGCATAATCGCAATCTCAAAGAGATAGGCACGTGGCCCACGCTCAACCAAGCAAGAAGGGCTAACCGCGGATGCCAGTTTCCTGTCGGCGTATCCGGAACTGAAGAGTTTGACGTTTGCGGAGAGAGTCGCGATGGGCACCACCTCTTGTGCAAAAAGCACCAAGGGAAAGTATGGAGAGCTCCTCAGTGCGCCGAAACCGAGACAAGTTAAAATTTAGGCGAGTGTTGCCTCGATTAAGTAGGGCTCCGTTTTACACGGAGCCCATTATTTTTTACTTACCCTTTGCATTATTTTCTAGAAAGCTCGCTTGCTAAATATCAGAAGACGTTATATGAATTAAGGACCCATGAAATTAGTTATCGTCGAATCGCCTGCAAAGGCCAAAACAATCGAAAAATATTTAACCGACATCGACAAGTCGGGCGATTTTTTAGTGCGCGCATCGGTGGGCCACGTGCGCGACTTACCCAAGAGCAACAAAAAAGCAATAGACATCCCCGCGGGCTTTGTCCCGCACTACGAGGTGGTGCCCGGCAAGCAGGAGATAATCCACGAGTTAAAAAGACTCGCTAAAAAAGCCGACGAGGTGATACTCGCCACCGACCCCGACCGCGAGGGCGAGGCCATTGCGTGGCATATAAAGGAGGAGTTGGGGCTTAAGCAGCCCGAGCGCATCGTCTTCCACGAGATTACCAAAGAGGCTATTGCCGACGCGCTCGCTCATCCGCGCCAGATAGACGAGCATTTGCGCTTGGCGCAGGAGGCTCGCCGCGTGCTCGACCGGCTCGTGGGCTACGACCTCTCCGGCCTCATTTGGAAAAAGGTGCGCTACGGCCTGAGTGCCGGTCGCGTCCAAAGCCCAGCGCTGCGCATTATTATGGAGCGCGAGCGCGAGATACGCGCGTTTATCCCAGAGGACTACTTTGTGATCACCGCGCACACTAAGACTCCTAAAAAAGAAGCGCTCACGCTTATCTGCAGCGACGAGCCAAAAAAACAAAACGATGCCGATGCTATTATTGCCGCCGTTAAAAAAGAGGGGCTGATGGTGGCAAGCGTTACCGAGAGCGAGGCCAAACGCACGGCCCGTGCGCCGTTTACCACCTCAACCTTGCAGCAAACCGCATCCTCGCGGCTGGGCTTCTCGCCCTCGCGCACGATGCAGGTGGCCCAGCGCCTCTATGAGGCCGGCCACATTACCTATATGCGTACCGACTCCACCAACATAGGTAAGGCCGCGCAAGACGCAATTTTAAAACAGGTTGAAAAAAAGTACGGCAAAGAGTATGCCGAGGTGCACACCTATGCCACCAAATCTAAAAACGCGCAGGAGGCGCACGAGGCCGTGCGCCCCACCAATATTGAAAAAGCCAGCGTCGGCACCACGCCCGAGCAAAAAAAGCTGTACGAGCTCATTTGGAGCCGCGCCATTTCCTCGCAAATGGCAGACGCCAAAGTATTGCGCACTAAAATTGAAGCAAAAACAAAAGACTCAGATATACCCTCATTTGTCGCCAACGGCTCGCGCGTCCTTTTTGACGGATGG
>DATCEW010000059.1:0-3559 GCA_036509865.1 Minisyncoccota bacterium | reverse complement strand
GTCTGTAAAACAGTTGATCGTAATCTTCCAAGGATTGGCGGGGACAAAGGAAGCGTAGGTTGGATCAAGCGCTATCGTTACGCTGGTAAGTGCACCGCCCTGGAGCCCAGAGCCTTGGCCTAAATTATAGGTTTGAACATCTCCTCCCGCAAAACAGCTTGCAAAACCATCCGCACAAAAGTAAGACTCATCCGTTTGAGAGGGACCAAAGGTAAAAACGGCGGCTTGGGCATGGGGGACCGTGACGAATAAAAATACTGTTGCACTCAAAACCACATACAACGTTTTTTTCATATACCTGCACGGTACCATAGGCAAAAACTCAATGCTATAGAGGGGTGTGTTACAGTGTGAGTCTATGGAGGTGAGGCAAGAGAGGGAGGTGCGCGATTTTTTCCTTATAAGCATATTGCTTAAAGGGGCAGCTTCTTTAGTTGAGGTTGCGGCCGGCTTATTTGCACTTTTTATCCCTGTTTCGACGGTAACCAATACGATAGTACGGCTTGCGGAGGGCGAGCTCGCTGAGGAGCCGGGAGATTTTATCGCTACCCATCTGGTGCAGCTTGCACATCAGTTTGCTTTTGCAAGCGGCACGTTTATTGCGGTGTATCTCCTGAGCCGCGGTCTTATCAAGCTTGGGCTGGTGGCGGCTCTTCTTAAAAATAAACTTTGGGCCTACCCAAGCTCTCTTGTAGTGCTCGGCCTGTTTGTACTATATCAACTCTATCAAATCAACATCTCGCACTCTATCCTTTTGATACTTCTTACGCTGTTTGATCTTGTCGTGATGTACTTTATATGGGAGGAGTACACGATAGTGCGCGCGCATGTACAAGCGCGAGCGGCTCAGTTGTAGGTATGAATAAAAAGCAATTTCTCGCATCGCTCGTCGAGGTGTATTGCCGTTTGGCTAACACGCGCAACGGGGTGGGGGTGGTTGCCGTGCGTCCGATACCCAAAGGCATTGACCCGTTTAAAAACTGCGACCCGTTTGGCGATGTGCTCAAGATATCTAAAAAAGAGCTTGATGCTTACCGCGCACCCAAAGCGGTTAAGAGACTGGTGCGGGATTTTTGCGCATTTCAAGACGGCATTTATTTTGTGCCGGATTACGGCATCGACGCTATCGATAAATCATATTTTCTTAATCACTCCAAAAAACCAAACATGGCCTCGAGCGACCATGGCGAGACCTTTATCACCACCAGGCGCATTAAAAAAGGGGAGGAGCTTACCGCCGACTACGATGCCTACCACGAAACCAAGCATTTTAAGCGTAATAAGGTAAAATAGAGCTATGCACGAACCGGCACTTTTAATTAACGGGCTCACCAAAACATACGCGGGCGGGACGGAGGCTCTGCGCGGAGTTTCGCTTGAGGTGCCCAGGGGCGACTTTTTTGCTTTGCTCGGGCCCAACGGCGCCGGCAAGACAACTATCATCGGCATTGTGACGGGCTTGGTCAATAAAACCGGCGGCTCCGTAAAAGTTTTTGGCATCGACCTTGATAAGGAGTCTGAAAAAGCTCGCACCTACATCGGCGTCGTGCCGCAAAATATCAACCTCAATTTTTTTGAAAAGGTCATCGACATCATCGTCAATCAGGCCGGCTACTACGGCATCCCGCGGGCGCAAGCGCTCCCGCGTGCCGAGGATATATTGCGCGGCGTCGGCTTGTGGGAAAAGCGCAATGACCCCGTGCGCACGCTCTCCGGCGGCATGCAGCGGCGCGTGATGATAGCTCGTGCGCTTATACACGCGCCCAAGTTTCTTATCCTCGACGAGCCCACTGCCGGTGTTGATGTCGAGCTGCGGCGCGGCATGTGGGATTATTTAAAGAGCCTCACGGCGCAGGGCACGACCATCCTTCTTACCACGCACTATCTCGAGGAGGCCGAGCAGCTCTGCAAGCGCGTCGCCATCATAAACAAAGGGGAGATTGTGGCAAACGGCACGATGGAGGAGATACTTGCGCTCCACGAGGGTGGAGCGCCTGCGGGCGGCTATCGCGCCGGGCGGCTCGAGGAAGTTTTTTTACAGCTTACTCAAAACTAATATGACGCCGTACCAAAAATGGGTTTCGTTTTACACTATCGTCCGCAAGGACTTTGTGCGCATCATGCGCATCTGGCCGCAGACCTTTTTGCCCTCGATCATTACCTCGGCGCTCTACTTTACTGTATTTGGCGCGTTTCTCGGCTCGCGCATCGGAGCGATCCAAGGCGTCCCCTACATTATGTTTGTCGTGCCGGGCCTCGTGATGCTCTCGGTGGTTACCAACTCGTATGCCAACGTCGCCACCGTGATGTTCCAATCCAAATTTTTTATGCGCACGATAGATGAGATACTCGTCTCTCCAACGCCGCCGTGGATCATCGTCGCGGGTTTTGTCACGACCGGCCTTGTGCGCGGCGTCTCAATCGGGGCGCTCGTGCTTATTGTTGCGCTCTTTTTTACGCATCTCACTATCTATAATGCTTTTGCGATTATTGCGTTTTTGGTGCTCACGAGCCTCGTCTTTTCGCTCGGCGGGTTTATCAACGGCGTGTATGCCAAGTCTATCGACGGCATCAACATCATCCCGACCTTCGTGCTCACGCCGCTTTTGTATCTCGGCGGAGTGTTTTACTCCTCCGAAACGCTGCCGGGCGCGTGGGGCCTCGTTACCAAGCTCGACCCGGTTTTTTACATCATCAACGGTTTTCGCTACGGTTTCCTCGGCATTAGTGACGTGCCCGTATGGATGTGCGCCGGCGTACTCGTTGCGGCGATAGCGCTCTTTACCGGCGTCAGTCTATATCTCATCAAAACCGGTCTCGGCCTGCGGCAGTAACTTTATTAACAAAGAAAAAAGCCCCGCCTGTAGGGCGAAGCTTTTGTACAGCGAGGCTGCGTGACTCAGAGTTTTTGGAGAGCGATTTTAATGTAACGTCGCCACGCATCTTTGGAGGAAGGGGACTTCGTCTTGGACGTGCGGGATTATCTCCAATGTTTTCTGACGAACTTCCTCTATGAGAGACTCGATTGGTTCGTTGCGCCGCCGAGCTTCGCGGATCATTTCCTCCTTATCTCGTTTCGAATATTTATGTAGTATGCCATATCTCTCCGCGAATGCCGCTATCTCTGTCTCAAGTGCATCAAGTTTTTGCATGTCGGCGTCAGGCACTTTTTTCATGGCTGGCTCCTCATCCTTTAGAGTAAATCAGGATACGTGCTTCTGGCAAAACTATAGCAAAAGATAGTGAGGATGAGAAGGAAAAGAAAAATCCGCGCTATACTATAGGCATAAAAATTTAATTATTAAATAATTGTAAAAAAATGGCAAAAGATATGGATATGAAAGAGCCTGGCGAGGGATGCATGTGCGGCATGTGGGGTCATCATCATTGGGGCCACATGGTAATCAAGCTTTTTATCGTACTGTTTATATTTTGGGCGGGCGTGCAGTTTGGCGAGCTTAAAGCCACGGTAGATAATTATGAAAACGGCGGCATGATGAGCGGCGGTTTTGGCGGCCACGGCAACATCTACTACGGAGGGTCGCCTCTACAGGGCACG
>DATCEW010000058.1:0-3003 GCA_036509865.1 Minisyncoccota bacterium | reverse complement strand
GCAAAAAACCCAACGCCACGAACGATACAACAGTTGAAAGCGCGTGGTGTTTGCTTGCCAGCTCAAGCGCCTCGGGCATGAGGTCAAAAAAAGCCACCGCCACCACCGCGCCCGCGCTAAAACCTAAAATAATATGGAGCCGGTCGCGCAACCTAAGCGCAAGCGAGCCGCCAAGCATCGTCGAGCAAAACGCCGCACAGCCGATTAAAAATACAAACATATATTATATCGAGCAGCTTCGACATAAGCCGAAGAACTCTAAGTTATGCGAATAAATACTTTTAAAGTTTGCCTATCGCCAGCTCATAGTGCCTCATCTATCAAGTCTATCCTAAAGAGGCCTGGTGGTATACTGGAAGGATGAAAAAAGGGTGGATGCTGGTTATTTTCCTCTTTATTATTATTGTGGTGGGAGTAGTGGCTCTTATTTTTATCCCCGGACCTAACATGGCCGAGGCTCCGGCTCCAAGCACAACATCCCCTGCAACAACCACTGCGACCAGTGATGTCTCCGAACTTATCTTGGTCAGCAATCCGACACCTAACCAGCACATCTCCTCGCCGCTCGGTATTACCGGCAAAGCGCGCGGCAATTGGTATTTTGAAGCAACCTTTCCTATTGAGCTCATAGACGCAAACGGCAAAGTAATCGCTCAGGGCGCAGGGCGCGCCCTGAGCGATTGGACCACCACCGACTTTGTACCCTTTAGCACAACACTTTCATTCCCCGCACAGCCTGCCGGCTCGCGCGGCACGCTGGTGCTTACCAACGACAACCCCTCCGGCGATCCGACAAAACAAAAAGAGCTCGATGTGCCCGTGCAGTTTTAATTTCACACCTAAAAAATATTTTAAAGCCGGCGTTCCTTCTCCTGCGCGTCGAGTTTGAGATTCTCGGCCTTCCAGCCTATGAGGTTGGCCAAAATCTGGACAAAGGAGCCTGCGCCGGCGACCGCCAAAAAGAAGATGACAAACCACATCCAGGGAAAAACAAAGTAGCAAAAACAGATAATGATCGACGACCAAAAGCCGATGCACCATGGGCATCCCAAAAGGTCGTGTATCGTGTTGCGGAAGCCCGAGCCAACGGGGCGCATCTCGACATACGCGACGCCGTCTTTAGTAAACTCACGATTGCTTACAAAGAGCTCGCGAAACCAGCGCGTAATTTTGTCATACACTACCAGGCGCGTAATGCGAAACGCCGCCAGTACCATGAGCAGCGCGTCAAACAGCGGCACAGAGCGCGGGAAGTTGTGCTGCTCTCCAAAGATCTCCCACATCGCCGCAATCAGCACCAGTAAGAAAAAGAGCGATAATAAAAAACTCCAAAAGTTTTGATCGTCTTTGGGGCGCTGGATGTTCATGCAAAATATTTTACCATATCTTTGCTAAAACACAAAAAAGCCCTGCTCGGTGGGAAAAACCCTTCACTTTGAGACTCAAATACGCCAAAAAAGTGCTCAAAAAGTGCTTATGAGAGCCTATTTTGCCGATATGCCGTTGATTTTTTGCAAAAAACATTTCCGACTGGCTTATACACAGAAGAACTTGAGACTCTCGAGGAGTATAATTGAGATTCCCCTCAAAGACTGAGACCGAGGCATCAACATTTTTTAAAACTATTATTCACTAAGGTAAGTGCTATGGCAATCACGCAAAAGATAAAAAAGAGAAACGGCGAGATAGCAGACTTTAACCCGGGCAAGGTTACTATTGCCGTGCAAAAAGCGTTTGCGGCGGTTCTGGGCGACTCTCACGATATCGACGCTGCAGACATCATGCGCGTGGTGGTAGACAGCATCGATGCAAAGTTCGGCAACACGGCGTTTATGCCAAGCGTCGAGGACATCCAAGACTTGGTTGAGACGGCGCTCATGGAGCGCGGCTATTTTAACGTTGCAAAAGACTACATCATATATAGGTACGAGCACGAAAAAAAGCGCGAGGAAAAAAAACAGGAGGTCGCCGAGATGATAGGAGAAAACGCGCTCTTTATCACCAAAAAAGGAGGCGCAAAAGAGTACTTTAGCGATGCTAAGCTTACCCGCACCTTGCTGCGCGCCACGCGTGGCTACGAAACTGTGGTCGATGTCCCCGCCATAGTGGCGCGCGTCCGCGCAGAGCTGTATGAGGGTATCTCCACTAAAGACATACACGAGGTACTCATCATGGTGGTGCGCTCCATGATAGAGCGCGACCCGGCACACTCCACCGTTGCCGCCCGTTTACTCTTGCAGTCAATGTACAACCAGGTATTTGGCGAGTTTGATCACTCCCACATCGAAGAGGCTCAAAAAAATGCGTTTATGCAAACCATCCGCCGTGGCGTGCAGATAGGCCAGTTTGATCCGGAGATGATCAACTTTGACCTGCCGCGCTTGGCCGAGGCATTGGCAATCGAACGCGACAGCGAGTTTAAATATCTCGGGCTCCAAACGCTCCAAAGCAACTATCTCTCTAAAGAGCACAGCAATCGCAAGTTGCTCGAGACTCCTCAAATCTTTTGGATGCGCGCAGCCATGGGCATGGCTTTGGCCGAAAAAACTCCCGAGGAGCGCAACAACTACGCCATCGAGTTTTACGAGGCTATGAGCATGATGTACTACACTCCATCCTCTCCTACCCTCTACCACGCGGGCCTCATGAAGCCGCAGCTCTCATCATGCTTCCTCTCCACGGTGCCGGACGATCTCCATGCCATATTTAAAAATTATTCCGACGGCGCGCAACTGCTTAAATATGCCGGCGGCCTCGGCGTAGACTGGACGCCGGTGCGAGCCACAGGCTCGATAGTAAAGACGACCGGCGTGGAGAGCCAAGGCGTGATCCCCTTCCTTAAAATCGCCAACGACGTCACTATCTCTATTAATAGAAGCGGCCGTCGCCGCGGTGCGCAGGCCGTATATCTTGAGTATTGGCATGCCGACATCGAAGACTTTATAGAGCTGCGCAAAAATACCGGCGACGAGCGCCGCCGCGCCCACGACCTCAACACCGCCG
>DATCEW010000057.1:0-5147 GCA_036509865.1 Minisyncoccota bacterium | reverse complement strand
ACTATAATAAATTACATGGACTGGGTTACGATAAAAAGGATTTTTAGAGCGGGCTTCCTGAGCTTTTGGCGCAACGGATTTCTTTCCTTTGCCTCGGTGCTCATGATGGTCTTTACGCTCTTTACCATCCTGCTCGCCATTTTTACGGGAGTGATTTTAAACACCACGCTGCAGCAATTTAGGGACAAAGCGGACATGAACGTCTATTTTACAACCGACGCGCCGGAGGACCAGATCTTGGCGCTGCAAAAATCGGTCAACGCGCTGCCGGAGGTTGCCTCGAGTGAGTATATCTCGCAGGCGGATGCGCTCGCCAACTTCCGCGAGCTGCACCAAAATGACCAGCTCACGCTCCAGGCGCTCGACGAGCTCGGGAGCAACCCGCTTGGCGCGGTGCTCAACATAAAAGCCAAAGACATTTCTTCCTACGGCTCCATCGCCAACTTCCTACAGGGGCAGCAGGCGCTTACCGAGGGGCAGCCGCAGATCATAGACAAGATAAATTATTTTGACGAGCAGCATCAGCAGGCCGTCGACCGCCTCGCGCAAATAACCGACTCGTCCAAGTGGATAGGGCTCATCATCATTATTATTTTTGTGCTTATCACGGTTGCGATAACCTTTAACACGCTGCGCCTCACTATCTACAGCTCGCGCGAGGAGATACAAGTGATGCGCCTCGTGGGCGCTGGGCAGGGCTACATACGCGCGCCGTTTATCGTCGAGGGCGTCATGTACGGCCTTATTGCGGGCATCATTACGCTGCTCATATTTTATCCGCTCACGTGGTGGCTCGGCAACGCCACGGCCAACTTTTTTGGCGGCATTAATATGTTTAGTTACTACATCAGCCACTTTCCGCTGCTCTTCCTCGTCATCGAGGGCTCGGGCATTGTGCTGGGCGCGGTAGCCAGCTACTTGGCGGTGAGGAGATATTTGAGGATTTAAATTCATGTTATAGTACTAGGTGAAAAAATATGCCCGCACGACCCGCACGAAAGACTCTCTCAAAAAAACAACAACCTAAATACATCTTTGTCGTCGGCGGGGTCATGAGTGGTATCGGCAAAGGCGTTGCCACTTCAACCATCGGGCGCATCCTCAAAAGCAAGGGCTTTAAAGTCACGGCGATAAAAATAGACCCTTATATCAACGTGGATGCCGGCACCATGAACCCCACCGAGCACGGCGAGGTGTTTGTGCTCGATGACGGTTACGAGACTGACCAGGACATGGGCAACTACGAGCGTTTTTTGGGCGAGACGCTGCCGAGCATTAACTACATGACGACCGGTAGTGTGTATCAAGAAATCATCCGGCGCGAGCGCAATCTCGAATATAAAGGAAAAAATGTCGAGGTGGTGCCGCATGTGCCGCTTGAGGTGTTGCGCCGCATCAACGAAGCGCAAAAAAATGCCGATGCCGATGTGACGCTGGTTGAGATAGGGGGCACTATAGGCGAGTATCAAAACGTCATCTTTCTTGAGGCGGCGCGCATGTTGCGGCAAAAAAATCCGCATGACGTCGCGGTTGTGATGCTTTCCTACGTGCCAATACCCAACAATATCGGCGAGATGAAGACCAAGCCCACGCAGTATGCCAGCCGTGAGCTCAACTCGGCGGGGCTCCAGGCCGACGTGATACTTGCGCGCGCCACGGTGCCTATCGACCAAAAGCGCAAAGAAAAAATCGCGACCTTCTGCAACGTCGTGCCCGAGCGTGTCATATCGGCGCCGGATGTGAGTAGTATCTATGACGTGCCGGAAAATTATGAAAAAGACGGCCTCGGCGACATTTTGACCGAGGTGCTTGGCTTGCCGCGGCGCAAAACCGACCTCTCGGAGTGGAACGCGTTTGCGCACAAAGTAAAAAATGGCAACAAAGAGCTTTCCGTAGCGATTGTCGGAAAATATTTTAACTCCGGCGATTACGTGCTCTCTGATGTATATATATCAGTTCTTGAGGCGCTCAAGACTGCTGGGTATCACCACAGCGCCAAAATTACATTAGACTATCTCGACTCCGAAGATTTTGAAAACGGCAAGCGGCAGCTCGCGGAGCTTGGCGCGTTTGATGGCATCGTCGTGCCCGGCGGTTTTGGCTCGCGCGGCGTCGAGGGTATCGTGATGGCCATTACCTACGCGCGCGAAAACAAGATACCATACCTCGGTCTGTGCTACGGCATGCATTGGCTCACGGTTGAGTATGCACGCAACAAAGCGGGGTTTGCCAATGCAAACACGGCCGAGGTGGATAAAAACGCGCCGCATCCGGTCATCGACATCATGCCTGACCAGAAAGAAAAGATGATCAAAAAAGAGTACGGCGGCACCATGCGCCTTGGCAGCTATCCGTGCGTGCTTAAAGAGGGGAGCGTCGCTCGCGAAGCCTACGGCACCGGAAAAATAAGTGAGCGCCATCGGCACCGCTATGAAGTAAATCCGCACTATATTGAGCCGCTCGAGAAGGCCGGGCTGGTGTTCTCGGGCCGCTCGCCCGACGGTGTGCTGATGGAGATAGCTGAGCTGCCAAAAAAAGTGCATCCGTTTTTTGTCGGCACGCAGTTCCACCCCGAGTTTCTTTCGCGGCCGCTCGACCCGCATCCTTTGTTTATGGCATTCGTCAAAGCCGCTAGTAAAAAGAAATAAGAACACCCCGCAATTTCTTGCGGGGTGTTCTTATTTTGGCTTTTCTTTCTTCGGTTTCTTTTTGTCTTTTTTGTAAGCGTTGTTTCCTTTTCCCATACAATGTTATTATCTTGTATTTTTATATATCCTGCTAATGGCTTTATGGTATCACATCCTATTTCGGAGGGTTTATTTATCCCCGTCGGAGATGTGCTCATCTCCGACGTGATTTATATCTTCAAACCAGCGCAGAAATTGTGCTAATTTCTGCGCTGGTTTTTGCTCCTCAGAATACCGAGGAAAAAATCAGCTGGGTGTGTGGTACGAAGTTGGAACCTTATTTAACAAAGAAGCTTGACATTACTAACAAAAACAGTATGGTAGCGTGGCTGTTGGATACTCTGACAGTTCGCGGCGTCCTTTATGTTCGACGCGATTGCTCTTTACAACTCTGGAGGTTTTTATGACCCTTCCTTATAGACCTATCACCAACGGCCCTGCTCAGCGCGATCTTGAGCTAGCGTTTATCGCACGCAACTTGGGCACATCAGCAAAGTTCACGATCGTGGTAGCGAGCGAAAATGAGATTCGCCCTATGGTTGTCTGGCTGAAGATTCTCAACCTTGAGTTTGTTACTTGCCACGGACCCAATTACAAACTCGGCGGACAACTGTTAATCAGCTCTGGCGACGAAAAACGCCTGCCGCCGTTTAAGTTCATCTTTGTTAAATACAACACCGAGGAGCGGAAAGGCACAATGGAATTTTCGAACGCAGAATAGATCTTCTGCAGGTTCCAAAAAAATTAGTTCAACTCGGCGCTTTGGTGCCGAGTTTTTATAATTGCTGCCAGACTTGGGGTCGAACCAAGATAAACGGATTCAGAGTCCGTTGTCCTACCATTAGACGATCTGGCAAAATATATCGCCTTATCCTCTTGCGAGGGAGCAATTCATCTAAACTACAACATAATTTAGTATTATTCAACGCACCCGTGCATCGTGCGGGACGTATATAGAAGAGTAGGGAAGAACATGTCTGTATACTCATCTTAATCCACATAACCTTATAACCACACATGAAAAACAAACTCATCTATATTATAGGAGGCTCTATCGTCGCCGGCTCGCTTATGCTGGGCGGCAATGCTTTTGCCGCAGAAAGCAGCCGCAACTGGAGCGGTACCCGGCCGCCCAAGAGCTCTTTGGTACACTCCTCAACCGCCCCAGCCATCTTTGGCTCGGTGACGGCGGTAAGCGGCGCCGACATTACCGTGAGCGGCAAGAGTGGCAAGCAGGGCACCACCACTATCTATACCGTTGATGTAAGTAAGGCCAAGATAACCAAGGGTCTCGGCCAAGGGGCAAGCGCCGTCGCCCCCTCAAATGTTGAGGTGGGCGACAAGGTGGCGGTGCTCGGCAATGTCACAGGCGATGCGGTGTTTGCAAGCGCGGTCTTCGACAAGGGCGCCGCAGCCTCGGGTAAAAATCGCCGCTCGCGCTCGTAATAAGCGGCAAGCGTGGGCGTCTGTTATTATGAAATAAATATGAGACGTACGTATATTTTTATTGCATTTTTTGTCGCCGCGGTTTTTATAGTGCCGCAAGCAAGCTTTGCGGCGGCCCGCTCCCTTTCTTTGGGTCTCTCGGGGAGCGACGTCAAAACCCTGCAAACTGAGTTGATTGCTCAAGGCTATCTCGCCGCGGGCAGCGCGAGCGGCTACTTTGACCCGCTAACGCAAGCGGCGGTGCAAAAGTTCCAATGTGCACAGAGCATCATCTGCTCGGGCGCGGGCATCTCCGGCTATGGCATCGCCGGCCCCAAAACAGAGGCCGCGCTTGCGGGCGCCTCTGCTCCTGCTACCACACAACCAAGTAGTATAAGTGGCCATTCTCTTACTGGGCCGGCCACAGGCAAATTTGAGATCTCCGGCTGGATGCCCGCCTGGCGCGCGGCATCGAGCACGCTTGATGTGGCGCCACATCTCAACCAGCTCACCTCAGTGATGCCGTTTGGTTACACAGTGACAAATCAAGGGGTAATCTTTGACACTGCCAACCTATCACAGGCGCCGTGGCCCGCCTTTATTGCAGAGGCTAAGGCGCAAAAGGTGCGTGTTATACCCACGGTGGAGTGGGGCAACGGCGTTGCGGAGCAAGCGATCCTGAGCAATGCAACAACCCGCGTTGCGCTTGAGGATCAGATAGCAAACCTTGTTACGCAAAACGGCTTTGACGGCATCGACATCGACTTTGAGGCAAAACAATCGGAAACAAAAAATTTTTTCTCGACCTTCCTCAAGGGGCTTTATCAGCGCATGGGTAACAAGTGGGTCTACTGCACAGTCGAGGCGCGCATGCCGCTCGGCGACCGCTACAGCCCCGGTGCCACTATCCCGCCTGATGCCACCGACTACGCCAACGACTACACGCAGATGAACAAGTACTGCGACCGCGTCGAGATCATGGCCTACGACCAGGGCACGATAGACTTGCGCCTTGATGCCGCGCGCTCCGCGCCG
>DATCEW010000056.1:0-2207 GCA_036509865.1 Minisyncoccota bacterium | reverse complement strand
CTCGCCCTGCCGCTGCCGCCGTTTACGCTCATTGCTGCAACCACGCGCGTAGCCGACCTCTCGGCGCCGCTGCGCTCGCGCTTTAGCGGCGGAGTCTTTAGGCTCGAGTTTTACAGCGAGGACGACATCGCGCGCATCGTGCAGCGCTCGGCAGCAATTTTAGGCGTGGAGATTGAAGAAGGCGGCGTGCGAGAGATAGCCAAACGCTCGCGCGCCACGCCGCGCACCGCCAACTACCTACTCAAGCGCGCGCGCGATTGGGCGCAGGTTAAAAAAATCCCTCTTTCAGCAAAAGCAGTGGGCGATGCGCTTGCTATGCTTGAGGTAGACGAGCTCGGCCTCACGCCGCTCGATAGAAAATTGCTCGAGGTATTGATTGAAAGATTTAACGGCGGCCCAGCGGGAGTCTCGGCGCTCGCCGCAGCACTTGCCGAGGAGCCGGCCACGATAAGCGAGGTACATGAGCCTTTCCTCTTACAACTCGGCCTCATAGAGCGCACACCCCGTGGCCGCGTTGCCACCGCAAGTGCGTACGAGCACATAGGCAAAAAAGTCCCCATAAACCTCAACGACAAGCTTTTGTAAATTTTAAAAATAGAGTTATAAATCCTATATGGCAGGACACAGCAAATGGGCTAAATTATTCTCCAAACAACTCGGCGTGAGTGCCTATTTTTGAAATAGTAATTATCTTTAACACCAAATCGACTTCATATTGCACAAGTATATCTCCTGCAAGATGCAACTCACGATAATTCTGAAGCGAACCTTTTAAAGAGTGGTCTTTATAGGAGGAAGGTAATGATTTTCCCTCTCGCAAACAAGACAAGGTTGCTCTAAATTTTTTTTGAGGGAAAGATCCGCTATGATTGTACTTGAGCAGTGACTTTTTCCCTCTATTTGAAAACTCGATCGCATACATACACTACTTTTTTGGGAAAAAATCCTTCATTATTTCATCCACCGAGGTGTATTTTTTTGCGTGTTTCTTGGCCCACTCTGTTTCCTTTATCATTTGGCGTTCTTGTGCGGAGGTATAGCCATTTTCGGTGCGAACAACAAAAGGAATGCCGTTGTCTTTAACAACACGGTTTAGATATACTTTGATGCCCGATGAGATATCGAGCCCCATTTCGGCAAAAACCTTTTTTGCCTTCCTCTTGGTGTTTTCGTCTATACGCACTTGAATAGTAGTCATGGTTGCAGTATAACAAATTGAAGTTTTGGTTGTCAATACATTGTCACTACACTATGATATATCATAGTGAAGCTACCCGTTCATCAACACACAAGCAAATCCCGCTAAACTTAAACAAAAAACTTTTATAAAAAGAAAAGGCGTTGAGTTTCCCCACGCCTTACGCACCTCTCTAACTCATCGCAGTTAGAGGCTTTTTGAGTTTGGGGTCATCCGACAATTCGACTCCTAACTCCATACGCACGATATTTGGTATCCGAAACTGGTCGGCCAGACGTTTAGCCTCTCGGCCATCACCTCGGGTAACGGCAGCGCGAACTAGCTGCACATTTAGAGCCGCCTGCGCAGCCTTCTCATCGGAACTTTGCATGTGTCTTCTCCGTGGTTGCAACAACAATATCTACGCGATAATCTACACCTTATGGCAGGACACAGCAAATGGGCTAAGCTCAAACATGTTAAGGGCAAGACCGATGCCCAAAAGGCAAAATTATTTTCAAAGCTGGTGCGGTTTATCACTATCGAGGCTAAAAAAGCCAAAGGCGACCGCAACTCGCCCGGGGTTCGCGTCGCTATCGAAAAAGCAAAGGCAGCCAACATGCCGGCCGACAACATTGAGCGGGCACTCAGCAAAGCGTCGGGCGACGGCGTCGAGATGGAGCAGGTAACCTACGAGGCCTACGGCCCGGGCGGCACGGCGCTTGTGATTGAGGGGTACACCGACAATCGCAACCGCACCGTGCAGGAAATTAAACATATATTGAGCCTCCACGGCGGTACCTTTGCCAACACGGGCGCCGCCATGTGGGCCTTTGCAAAAAATACCGAAGGAAAATTGGAAGCAACGGTGCCGGTAGAGGTAAACGAGGAGGATGGCGAAAAGCTCTCGCAGCTCGTAGACGCGCTCGATGACCAAGACGATGTCAACGAGGTGTACACTAACGCGGCGTAGCCCTATTATTGAGGCATCATGCGTGTCCTTGCTTTTGACCCGGGGTTTGAGCGGCTC
>DATCEW010000055.1:0-4858 GCA_036509865.1 Minisyncoccota bacterium | reverse complement strand
ACCGCTGCCGAGGCGGCGCATATGGCAAAAAACTTTAAAGACTCATGGCAGCACATACAAAAAGCTGCAAAGCCTGCAAAGAAGGGCGCCAAAAAGGCCGCTACAAGCAAAAAATAAAGGTTTGTATATACTTACCGTATGGTAAAAAAAGCCGAAACCGAGCGAGGCTCCCTTTCCTTATACCGCACCTATCGCCCCGCGCTTTTTAAAGAGGTGCTTGGGCAGGAGCGCATAGTTTCGGTGCTTGAGGCGGCAATCGAGCATAAAAAAGTGGCGCATGCATACCTCTTTGCGGGCGGCCGCGGCACCGGCAAAACGTCGATGGCACGCATTTTGGCGCATGCGCTCGGTACGAGCGAGCAGGATATATACGAGATGGACGCCGCGAGCAATCGCGGTATCGACGAGATACGCGCGTTGCGCGAGGGAGTATCAACGTTGCCCTTTAACTCGGTGTACAAGTTTTACATTATCGACGAGGCGCATGCCTTGACCCGAGACGCATGGGGTGCGCTGCTCAAGACGCTTGAGGAGCCGCCGGCACATGTCATATTTGTGCTTGCCACCACCGAGCTTGAGAGGGTGCCGGAGACCATTATCTCGCGCTGCCAGGTGTTTAATTTTAAAAAGCCATCCCACGACATACTCAAAACGTTGGTGCTTGAGGTCGCAAAAAAAGAGGGGGCATCAATTGCTCCTCAAGCGGCCGAGTTGGTGGCGCTGATGGGCGACGGCTCCTTTCGCGATACGCTCGGCATACTCCAAAAAGTGCTCACGCTCTCCGGCGATAAAAAATTAACCGAGGAGGAGGTTGCCGCCGTGGTAGGCGCGCCCTCCTCGCAATTAGTAAATGAGTTTTTAGAAGCGCTTGCACTTAAGCAAGCGGGGGAGGCTGTGGCGTTGCTCGGCCGAGCGGCTGAGGGCGGAGTTGAGCCGAGCGTATTTGCACTATTGGTTATTTTAAAAGTGCGCGCGGTATTACTGCTCCGGTTTGCGCCAAAAATGGAAGAGACTCTCAAAGAGCAGTTTAGCGAAGATGATGTGGCATATCTTAAAGAGTTGGCGGGTGCCAAAGGAGCCGCGATAAACTCCGAGGTGCTCGCCGGCATTATTGGAGCTCTTGTCCAAATGCCGCGCGCTCCCGTGCCGCAAATCCCATTAGAGCTTGCATTATATAGGCTTTTGGGCTAGTAATAAAAAATAATTTACGCTTCCAAATCGAGTATCTCATCTATACGTATTTTTGCTACAAACTCGGGGACGTGGGAGACCAGTATCATCGCTCCTTCAAATGTGTTGAGCGCCTCCGCAATAAGCGGAATATGCCTAAAGTTTATATGGTTCGTAGGCTCGTCTAATATAAGCAGGCCCGGCCGCTCGAGCACGAGACGCGCAAAAGCCACCAGCCCCTTTTGACCCTCCGAGAGGTCGCCAATGCGCGAGTTGATACTCTCTGCGGTGATGAGGAAACCGGCCGCAACCGAGCGCATGTGCTGCTCATCTTTTTTAGACATCACCGACATCAGCGAGGCATGTACGGTTTCATCAAAGTTGAGCATCGAAAAATCCTGCCGGTAGTAGCCGATGTGCACGCCATTTTGTACGGTAATGCCTTTGGCGTCGGGCATCCCCACGTCTTTAACCTCTCGCCCGGCGATAGTTTTAAGCAAAGTGCTTTTGCCGATGCCGTTGGGCCCGCGCAAAAGCAGGTGGCCGCCGCGCTTAAGTGACATATCAGTTTTGCGGGTTATAGGCTTATGATTTTTAAGTATGCTGTAGGAGGATATATGCAGTATCTCTCCCACTAATCCTGTTTGAGAGGGTATAAAAAACGGGCGTATTACTTTGTCCTCTTTGCGGACATCTACTTTGGCCTCCTCGAGCTCCTCGGCTTTGTCGCGCATGCGGCGCGCCACGAGGCGCATCTGGCCTCCTTTGTTGGCAAAAAAGTTTGCCTTGTCTTTGTTGGCTTGTATCTCTTTGGAGAGCAGGGCATTTTTGCGGTTTTCTTTTTCAATACGCGCCGATATCTGCTCGACTACGTCAAAATAATTGCCCACATACTGCTCCACCACTTTGGTAAACACATCGAGGTAGAGCACACCCTGCGTAAAAGAGTTAAGAAACTCCGCATCGTGCGAGATGACGATGCAGGTTTTTTTATAATCGACAAGAAACTTGGTGAGATGCTCGATGCCGGCCTTGTCTAAGTTATTGGTGGGCTCATCAAGCAGGAGCAGGTCGGCATCTTGGATAAGCGCCGAGGCCAACAGCAGGCGCGCCTGCTGGCCGCCGGAAAAGCTTTTGATGATGCGATCGTGCGGCGCCTTAAGGTGCACCGTCTCCAGCACGGCGTCTATCTTTGGGTCGATGTCATACACTTTAGCAGGGAAGGAGCGCTCAAAAAACTCCCGCACGGTAAGCTCAAGCTGCTCGCGCGGTATCACCTGGCGCGCGGTGGCAATCCGCAAGCCGGAGGCAGTAAGCACGCGACCGCTCTCGGGGTTTTTCTCCCCTGTCATAATTGCAAAGAGGGTGCTCTTGCCGGCGCCGTTTTGGCCCATGATGGTGCTCTTGCTGCCGCGGCGTATGACAAAATCCACATCCTGTAGGATGGGTTTATTGTGCCCGTATTCAAATGAGACCTTCTCAAATCGAACAAGTATCTCTTCCTTGGCCACGTATCAATAACTTACTCTATCTGAGAGAAAAAAGAAAGGAAAATTTAATTGATTAACAATGGCTGCCAGCGACGAAGCCGGTGGTCCAGCAGAGCTGAAGGCTGTAGCCGCCTGATGGCCTATCGATATTGAGGATGTCGCCTATGAGATACAAATTTGGAACGAGGCGCGACTCCATCGTTTTAAAATTGACTTCTTCGAGCACGACACCGCCGGAGGAGACAATTGCTTTGTCGGCCCCGAGTAAGCCTTTAACGTTGAGTGGGACAGCTTTTACCAAAGAGATAAGCGCTACGCGCTCCTCGTGGCGGATGCTGTGGCAGGGCGTGTCGCCGTCTATGTTTGAGAGCTCGAGCACGGCAGGCACTAAAGCCGACGGGATAAACAGCGAGAGCGTATTTTTTAATTTTTTATTGCTCTCCACAATCAAGAGCGCCTGCAGCTTTTCTTTAAGGGCGCCGTAATCGAGCTTTGGAAAGAGGTCGAGCATAATGGTTACCTCGCCGTACTCTAACAGCTCTCCAACTTCGCGGCTCATGTTTAACACGGTGGGTCCGCTTAGCCCCACATGCGTAAAAAGCAGTTTGCCTTTGTGTGCCTCCTGCTTCTCGCCGTTTTGATAGGTCGTGAGTTTTATCTCGGGCAACGAAACGCCGCTGAGCTTTTTTGCCCACGCGTCTTTGAGCGCTAGCGGCACCAGTGCATAGTTATTTTCCTGCACCGTGTGTCCCAATTTTGAAAGCCACAGGAGGCCCTCGCCGCTTGAGCCGGTTTCCGGCCGCGAGGTGCCCCCGGTTGCCACGATGCAGCTTTTTGTTTTTATTTCCGTCTTATCTTTAAGCGATATACTAAACAGTTTTGTATCTGCATCAACAGTAATATCGGCAACGGGGGAGCCGGTGTGCACGGTTACTCCTCTCTTTTGCATATACGCAGTAAGCGCCTCCCACACCGAGAGCGCTTTGTTGGAAAGAGGAAAGACGCGACCTCCCGCCTCCTCTTTGGTCGGCACGCCGCGGCTGTTAAAAAACCTGAGCGTATCGTCAACGCCAAATTGCGAGAAGGCCGAAAAGAGGAACGGGCCCGCGCTCTTATACTCGGCAAGCATGATGCGCACCTCGGGTTTGTGGTTGGTAATGTTGCAGCGGCCGCCTCCCGTGATAAGCAGCTTTTTACCGAGGCTAGCGTTTTTTTCAAGCAATAAAACTTTTTGTCCGCGTAAGCCAGCGCTGCCGGCCGCCATCATCCCGGCCGGGCCGCCGCCTATAACAACCACATCCCATAGCGTATCTGTGCGCAAGCGTGTCTTCACTATTTAAGAGTAACACTTTGGAGTACCACCGGCGTGAGAGGCCTGTCGCTACTGTCGGTAGGCACATTGTTTATGGCGGTTACCACATCCATGCCGGCGGTAACTTTGCCAAACACCGTGTAGCCGCTGTCGAGGCTGTGGTTGTCGACCGCGTTGATAAAAAATTGGCTGCCTTGCGTGTTGGGCCCGGAGTTGGCCATCGCGATAGTGCCCGCGAGGTTAGCATTGGCGACGGTTACCTCATCATTAAAGGTGTATCCCGGCCCGCCCGTGCCCCAAAGCGCCATCTTGGAGTCGTCTTTGGTGAGAGGGTCGCCGCCTTGGTCCATAAAGCCTTTTATTACGCGATGAAACTTGGTGCCGTCATAAAAGCCGGCCTCGGCAAGCTTGATAAAGTTAGCGACCGTGTTGGGAGCCTGCTCGGGGAAAAACTCGATGGTAATGTCGCCCATGTTGGTGTGTAATGTTGCGCTCATAATTGTTTTATCGTTAGGGTTATTAATTGATGATCCTTGAGTTGGTGTCGCAGTGTCCGTAGTAGTTGCAGTAGGTAAGGGAACACTTATGCCGCTTTGCGGCGCAGATGCACCGGGCAAACTATCAGTGCTTGTTGCAGTGTCAGTTTGTTCGCGAATATTACCCGTATTTTGTGCATAAATAAAGAGGCCGCCAAAAATAACTGCCAAAACGCCCACTGCCGCGATGATTATTTTTGTCATAGAGGTTAGTATAAGTAATTATTATTTTTGAGGAAATATGTCGCTCAGCTCGGTTGACGAGTAAAAATTTTTGCCTAACTCGCCGTAGGTGTACATGTTGCCGCCGGTGGTAATGTCGGCGCCGCCGAGGCCCGGGTTTGCGTTTG
>DATCEW010000054.1:0-5138 GCA_036509865.1 Minisyncoccota bacterium | reverse complement strand
TCAAAAACGTACGAGCGTAAGGAAATGACGTATGCCGCTCCAAATTTGAATGTTTCTTCGGTAAAAGCCCACGCTAAAAGGAGCGCCGAGCCCGCAAGGACTCCTGCCGCGTATTGCTCTAAAAATAATACGGGGGCTACGGCAAAACCTCCCGCGATAAAAGTGAAGAAGATGTAGCGTTTAGGCTCCGGCTCGCAGCGGTCTTCAAAGAGCCAAAAGGCGAGCCATAGCAAAGAGGGCATGATGCCGCCGAGCAAAGCGATAAAAAGAGTAGGCGAGAGGGCTGTCACTCTTATAGTATAACTCTTAAACGAGAGGCCACGGCTCAACCATCAACAGGTTGGCGGTGCCGGGCAAGCTGCCCCAAATTTCCTCCGTGATAAACGGCATAAACGGATGGAGGAGCTTGAGCGAGTTTTCAAGGAGGTAATAGAGTGTCGCGCTGTAATCTCCGCGGCCCTTACTTTCCTCTAGTATCTGCGCGGCAAACCTGTCCCACACATAGTGATAGAGTTTTTCGCCCGCCAGATAAAACCGATATTCCTCAATATCTTTTGTAATATCTTTGGCCATCGCATCAAACTCTTCTTTCAGTTCATGTTTTATTTCACCCTGCCTCTCCTGCATAAGCACAAAGCGGGTAATGTTCCAGATTTTATTTGCAAACAATTTATAGGCTTTTATCTTGTCGTCGTAAAGCGCCGTTGGTGTGCCGGGCGTGTTGCCGATGATAAGGCCCATGCGGAGCGCGTCGGTACCAAACTTCTCTGACATCTCAAGCGGGCTTATGACGTTGCCTTTGCTTTTGCTCATTTTTTTTCCGTCCTTAGCAACCACCATCCCGTGGAGGTACACCGTGCTAAAGGGTACTTTGCCGGTGCGGTACAGCCCGAGCATGATCATGCGTGATACCCAAAAAAAGATGAGGTCACCTCCCGTTTCCATCACTTGGGTCGGGTAAAATGTTTTAAAGTCATCGCTGGCGGGGAAGCCGAGGGTCGCAAACGGCCACTGGCCGGATGAGAACCAGGTGTCAAACGTGTCGCTGTCTTGTGTCCAGCCATCGCCGGGAGATGCTTCTCCGACAAAAATATCGTCTCCTTTATACCACACCGGTATGGGGATGCCCCACACGATTTGGCGCGAAATGTTCCAATCTTCTATCCCGCTAAGCCAATTGAGGAGTATTTTTTTAAAATGCTCGGGATAAAAGGTAATTTCGCCGCGCTCTAGTGCCTCTACGGCAGGCTTCGCGAGCTCTTTTGTTTTAATAAACCACTGGCGCTTTACTTGCGGCTCTATCTCGCGCTCGCATTTGTAGCATACCGGCACCTCGTGCGTATATGCTTCGTCTATTTTTACGATCAAGCCTTTTTCTTTAAGCTTCTCCACCACTTTTGGCCGCGCATCTTTGATTGAGAGCCCGGCAAACTCTCCCGTAATAGGCAAGAGCTTGCCGTTCCAGTCGATGATTTGCTCGTAGGGCAGGTTGTGGCGCTTAGCTATCTCAAAATCGATTCCCGAGTGCCACGGCGTAATGGTCATGACGCCGCTACCGACCTCCGGGTTGCTTGCCTCGTCTTTAATCACCGTTGCCACAATCGGGCCATTGATCCACTCAAGTTCTATTTTGTCGCCTTCTTTATATTGTGCGTAGCGTGTGTCGTCGGGGTGCATCACCACGTACTTATCGCCAAACTTTGTCTCGGGGCGCACAGTACCGATAACAAATGGCCCGTATTGAAAGTAGTAAAACGGGTCTTTGCGCTCCACGCGCTCTGTCTCAAGATTAGAGAGCGAGGTTTGATGCTTTGAGCACCAATTTACTATCCGGTCTCCTCTATATAAAAGATTGTCGGCATAGAGTTTTTTAAACGTGTCATACACGATGTCGATAATGTCGGGCTCAAGCGTAAACTTTTCGCGATTCCAGTCGCACGAGGCTCCAAGCTGGCGCATCTGGCCTTCCATAAAGCTTTTGTTGGCCATCGTAAACTGCAGTATCTCGTTGCGCAAAATTTCCGGCTGCATACCAAAGCGGGTACGGCCCTCCTTCTCCAGCTTTTTTTCGTACACCACTTGCGTCTCAAAACCGGCGTGGTCGGCGCCGGGGAGCCACAAAGTTTTTTTGCCGCGCATGCGGTTGTAGCGAATCAAAAGGTCTTCAATCGTGACAAATACCGCGTGCCCGGCATGGAGCGAGCCATTGGCGTTGGGCGGCGGCATGATTATGGTGTACGGCTCGGTGCGCGGGGAGCCATCGGGCAAATTGGGCAAATTCTCTGGTGCAAAATAGCCGCTCTCTGCCCATTTTTTGTAAATGGCAGGCTCCGCCTCTTGCGGCTGGTAAGGCATCTTAAACTTCTCGGGCATAAAGCCAATTGTACTTTATGTTAGGCTCGAAATCGAGAGATTGCCTACGGCCCTAATTTCATCAGTTGCGGCGTCTTTTTTGCCGCTCAATGCTCTTGTGAGTGCCGCCTCGGCTATCATAATGGCGTTGTCGCCCGTGATACTGAGCTCGGGGAGGCGCATCTCGACCTCGTTAAAATTTTCTTTAACTACTATTTCTAAACTTTTGCGGATATGTTTATTGGCTGCAACGCCGCCGCCGATGACAAAAGTTTGCGCGCCGCTCTCCTCGAGCGCGCGGCGGGTTTTATGCACAAGCACGTCGGTGGCGGCATCCTCAAACTCGCGCGCAAAGCCCGCAATCTCTTCGGCCGAGAGACTCTGTATACCGCCGCGATCGCGCAATGCGTAGAGCACCGCTGTTTTTAATCCTGAAAAAGATACATCACAATCTTTGGTGCCGATCATCGGGCGGGGGAGCGAAACAGAAGTCTGATTTTGTGAGCGCTGCGAGCTGCCAAGGGGAGCAAAATCAGACTTCTGTTTCGCTTCTCGTGCTGCTTCGGCGAGCCTGCTAATCTCCGGGCCGCCCGGGTAGGGGAGCGCGAGCATGCGCGCGACTTTATCAAACGCTTCGCCGAGAGCATCGTCGAGCGTTTGGCCAACTATCTCGTAGGTAAACCACTCGCGCATCAGTACAAACTCCGTGTGGCCGCCGGATATTAAAAGTGCAAGCACCGGCAGTTTTACATCCTCAAGATTTCCATTTTTAACTAACGAAGAGAGTAGGTGCCCCTCCATATGGTTGGTAGGCAAGAGCGGCAGCCCTCGCTCCTTTGCCACCTTTTGCGCAAAGGTAATGCCGGTCCAGAGCGCGGGCTCGAGCCCTGGGCCCTTGGTTACCGCAATAGCATCAACTTTTTCATCTTTAAACTTTTCAAAAAGTATGGGCAAATTTTTTTCGTGCTCGCGCTTGGCGAGGTTGGGATACACGCCGCCGTACGGCGCGTGGAGCGCCGCTTGCGAGAGCAGTGCCGAGCCGAGCACGGTAAAGGCAAAGCCGCCTTCGGTCTTGGTGCCCTCAACAATGGCAATACCCGTCTCGTCGCAGGATGTTTCAATAGCTAAAATCCGCATAAAGTGTGCGCGATACAGGACTCGAACCTGTGACCCTCCCCACGTCAAGGGGATGCTCTACCAACTGAGCTAACCGCGCATGGCTAGAGTAAAAAATAGCAGAAAAATGTTTGCTTGTATACTGTCTTTATATGCCGAGCAAAAAACGTCTCCTTACCGTACTCATCTTTTTTGCCGCAGCCGCGCTTGGCGGTATCGCGCTGGAGCAGCAGCCGACTTCTACCCAAACTCAGCATAAAAATCAAATGCAGGCGCAAATGCTCCCTGCGGCCGCGGAACATTTTGATGGGTCGCTCATCATCGAGCCGCAAGCAGGCAACGCGCCGGTGCTCGCGATGATACAAAATGCCTCGAGCTCGATCGACATGGTGATGTACGAGTTGCAAGACATGCAGATAGAGCAAGCGCTTGCTAATGCTGCGGCGCGCGGGGTTGCCGTACGCGTGCTCCTCAACGGCGGCTATTACGGCAAGCCGGATACGAGCATCAATCAGCCTGCATACGATTTTTTGCAATCGCACGGTGTCCTTGTGCGCTGGACGCCCGCATACTTTGCGCTGACGCACGAAAAGGCGCTTGTTGCCGACAAGCGCGAGGCGCTTATCATGACCTTTAATCTCACGCCGCGATACTATGCCTCGAGCCGCGACTTTGGCATTGATGATAAAGACTCGGCGGATATTGTGGCGATAGAACAAGCTTTTGACGATGACTGGCAGGGAGTAAAGCAGCCCGCATCGCAGGGCGACGATCTGCTGTGGAGCCCGCAATCGGCAGATGTGCTGCTCGGCATCATCACCTCGGCTCACAAGACGCTCGACGTGTACAACGAGGAGATGTCGGACACGCGCATTATTGATGCCCTTGCAAGCGCCTCTGAGCGCGGCGTGCGTGTGCGGGTGGTCATGACCTACTCGAGCAATTGGAAGAGCGCGTTTATCGCACTGGAGCAAGCGGGCGCCTCAGTGCACACCTATGCAGCACAGGCGCCGCTCTACATCCACGCAAAGATGATCGTCGCCGACGGTACGGAGGCGTTTGTAGGGTCACAAAATTTTTCGGCAACGTCGCTCGATAGCAACCGCGAGGGCGGCCTTGTACTCGCCGACCCTGAGATTATCACTCAATTGGAAAAAACCTTCCAAAAAGACTATGCAAACGCACAGGCGTTTTAAGCGCCTATGCTGATAAATATATTTTGTGTCAATGTTCTTTCTATGCGCAGTAACTCACTTCATCGAGTTTACTGCGGCTCTTGTGACAGAACCGAAATATCCTATAGCCGGCGTAATATGGTCTTTGAGACAATAAATACAACGGGCCATAGACTGCGAAGCATACCTGTAAAACGGATTCGGTTCGAATCCTTTCGGGGGTTCGTATTTTTCTGCAAGTACAGTCGTCCAACCGCCCTTATTTTAATAGGGAGCGGTCGCGTAACACCGTCTCAGGTTTCTGCGGAGAGGGAGAGATTCGAACTCTCGATCCGGTTTCCCGGATGCCGGTTTTCGAAACCGGTGCCTTCGACCACTCAGCCACCTCTCCTGGTACTGCCCCGAACTAAGGCAAAATACCATTTTTTTAGTATTAGCGCAAAAGTGGGGATAGTGTTTTAGGCACACACATATGGCGGATTGCGTTTAGCGACT
>DATCEW010000053.1:0-4522 GCA_036509865.1 Minisyncoccota bacterium | reverse complement strand
GAGCCACAGCGCTCGACCCTTTTTATTTTTACTGTTATATTTTCAGAGTCGGAAAAAGAGTCGGGGCGTCTTATAGTGGTATTATACGCCCTTCGGGTGGGCGAAACCCGAGTTCGATTCTCGGCGCCCCGACTCTTTTTCCGAAAAATAAAATGCGTGGGCGGCTCTTGTATTTAGTCGGTGGATGACACCGATTGCGGGTTCGATTCTCATCATCCCGACAGTGCTTCTGAAAAGGGCTCATAGTAAAGTGGTATTACGCGTCATTCGCATTGACGAGGCCCGGGTCCGATTCCCGGTGAGTCCACACTTTATTTGCTAAACACTTTGTAAAGATACCAATTGTAGGCAAGTACAATAGGGAGGAGCGGGCCGATGCCCCAGAGCATAAAGCGGAGCGTGGCGGGGGAGGCTGCCGCGTCTTGTATGGTAACCGTGGGCGGTATGAGGTACGGGTACACGCCGATGATGATCCCGATGAGAGAGAGTGCAAAGATGCACATGCACATCGTGTACAAATGTTTTTGATTTTGTTTTTTGTAAGTATCGCGTACCAAAAAAAATGATACCAGCGCGATACAAAAACCTATGACGGCTAAAAAAGTATTGGTCGGCGGCGTTAGCCAGCGGGTAAAAAAGATATACTGCATCTGCGGCAAAAGTAGCGCGGCCACGCTCAAGCTTGCAAAGGTAGCAATCGCCGCGACGAGGATGCGGATAAAACTTTCGCCCTGCAAAACATAGTCCGCTTTTTTAATAAGATACGCATAGCCCACGACCACATAGCTGCAGAGTATGCCGATAGTCACAAAAAAAGTAAGCGGCGAAACCCAGCTCAACGCCCCGCCGGCAAATTGATCGTTGGTTATGGCAATGCCGCCGAGTAAGCCGCCTACGGCACATCCTTGGCCTACTACGGCAAGCAGGCTTGAGAGGCCAAATATTTTTTCCCAAAGCGGGCGATACATGTGCGTATACTCGGCAAACTCAAGCGACACCGCACGCAGTATCAAGCCAAAGAGTATCATCATGACCGGTATATAAAGCGCATTGAGTACGCTACTGTATGCAAGCGGGAAAGCGCCAAAGAGAGTGCCGCCGGCAATAACGAGCCACGTCTCGTTGGCGTCCCATATGGGGCCGATGGTGTACATCATGAGGCTGCGGCGCTCGCTACTTTGCGGGAAGAGGGAGAGTATACCGATGCCCAAGTCGCCGCCGTCGAGCATGACATAGAGCGCTATCTCAAAACATAAAATTAAAAACCAAACGGTGGGGAGGAGGGTGTTCATGATTGTGTTGGTTCGTACCTCTCAAGAGGGCTCTCGAGATCGGGGCCTTTTTGCACGATGCGATACGTAAAGTATAAAAACAGCGCGCCAAAAACAAGATACATAAGGGTAAACAAGGTAGTGCTGGTGGCAACAGCGCCGGCGCTTAAGTTGCTGGAGAGCCCGCTCTGGGTGCGCATGAGATGGTATACGACCCACGGCTGTCTCCCTATCTCCCGTACCATCCATCCGGCCTCGGTCGCGATAAAGCCGAGCGGTATCGCCCATATCCACAGCCGCCAAAACTTTTTATGCTGTGCAATTTTATCCACCTCAAGTTTGCCTTGTCGCCAATACCATGCGCCAAGCAGCATCAGCGCAAAGAGCGCAAAGCCGATAGCGACCATGAGTCGGAAGGAGTAAAAAGTAATAACGCTCTCTGTCGTGGTGGGCCTGTCATCTGCGGCAAAGGAGGTGATGCCGGCCACTGCTCCCGTAGGCGAGTGCGTGGTAAGAAGGCTCAGCGCGTTTGGTATGGCTATCTCAAAAGAGTTATCTTGTTTGGCGCTATTTGGCCACGCAATGATAGACCAAGCGGCTCCCGTGCCGGGCGGGTTGGTATCCCAATGGAGCTCCATCGCCGCTAACTTTGCGGGCTGATACTGCGCGACAATCGCGCCGCTCATATCGCCGAGGCCGATTTGGAGCGGCGTCATGAGTATGGCGAGCGCGAGGGAGTATTTAAAAGATTGGAGGAAGAAACTACTCCGTGAAAACGAAGTTTGTGTATTCTTCAACAAAGCCCAAGCGCTGATGCCCGCTATCATAAAAAGCGTCGTCTCAATGCACGCCACCTCCATGTGGAGGAAGGAGACGATCGAGTCCGGATTAAAAATCGCCGCCATATAATCGGTTACTACTATCTTGCCGTCTATTACCTCAATGCCGACCGGCACCTGCATCCACGAGTTGGCCACCATGATCCAAAATCCCGAGAGCGTGGCGCCGAGCGCTATCATAGCGTTGGCAAAAAGATGCACACGCGGAGAAACGCGCCTCCACCCAAATACAAAGATGCCCAAAAACGCCGCCTCGAGCGCAAACGCGACCGTGGACTCAAATCCTAAAATATTTCCAAAAAAATCTCCGGCCGCATTGCTAAAGGCCGCCCAGTTGGTGCCAAACTCAAACTCAAGCGGGATCCCCGACGCCGTGCCGATGCCAAACGTAAGCACAAATATTTTTGTCCAAAAGCGCAGCTGGCGGTAATAGGCCTCGTCTTTCGTGTAAAACCATGCCAGTTCCATCACGAGCATGTACAGCGCGAGCCCGATAGACATGATCGGCCACAATATATGGAAGGCGGCCGTGTCGCCAAACTGTACGCGCGAGAGAGTCAGGGGGCTCATGTGTATAAAATGATATCATGGGCAACGATGACCCTAACTACCCACGCAATAGTCGGTGCCGCCATGGCGAGCTTGGTGCCGCAGGAGCCGGTGCTCGGCTTTGTGCTCGGTTTTATCAGCCACTTTGCATTGGACAGCATCCCGCATTGGGCCGAGGGCCCGGCGCTCTTGCGCTCGATGATAAAAAACAAACAAAATGTGCTTAAAACTAATACAAAAGGAGGTGTCGACCTCGTGCATGATATGTTGGTAGTGTCCGCCGACTCGCTGCTCGGCATTGCAGGCGCGGTACTGCTGTTTTTTTATTTATTCCACGTGCCGCTGTACATCGTTTTGCTCGGCGCCGTCGCGGGCCAAACGCCGGACGGCCTGCAGTTTATTTATTTTAAAACTCACTGGCGATGGATGGATAAGCTGCAGCTATTTCATAATGCTATACAAGAGGAGTACGCAAGCCTGCTGTATCTGTTGCGCGAGGCGGGGATCATCGGAGCGGTGGTAGTGTTAGGGCTATTGGGCGCTTTTGTGGTATAAAAGTATATATGAACGGTGGTTTGCAGATATCGCTCGCGGCAGAGCGGGTGGGGAGCGTGTTTGGCATCCCTATCACCAATGCGCTTATCACGGCGTGGTTGGTTATGGCGTTCCTTATTATAGCGGCTTTTTTGGTGGGTCGCAGCATTACGCTCGTACCGGGCAAGGTGCAGAGCGCGTTTGAGATGCTGTTTGAGTTTGTCCTCGACTACATGGAGCAAACGCTTGGTACGCGCGCACTTGCAGAGCGGTTTTTCCCGCTCGTGGTTACGATATTCCTTTTTATTTTTACCGCCAACCTGCTCGAGTTCTTCCCGTTTGTGGGGAGCGTTGGGTTTACAGAGGGCGGCGCGTTTGTGCCGTTGTTTCGCGCCGCGACAACCGACCTCAACATGACGCTCGCACTCGCGATCATCGCATTTTTTGTCATCGAGATATCCGGCATCGTTTCGTTAGGCGCCTTGAGATATGCCTCCAAATTTGTTAACTTTAAAACAGGCCCGATGGGGTTTGTGGTTGGGGTGCTTGAGATTATCGGCAATCTTGCGCGCCTTGTGTCATTTTCCTTCAGGCTTTTTGGCAACATTTTTGCGGGCGAGGTGCTTATCGCCGTGTGCATATCGTTTTTGCCGTACGTGTTGCCGGTGCCGCTGATGCTGTTTGAGACCTTTGTGGGGCTCCTGCAAGCCGCAGTGTTTGCGCTCCTCACCTTAGTGTTTATCAAATTGGCGATTATGGAGCCGCATTCGGCAAACTCAGGGCAAGCGCCGCAGCATTAAATTACTTATTAATTAGTTGTAGTTAGAAATATATGGATATAGATTCGGCAAAAACAATAGCTTTTGCGTTAGTGGTGGGGCTCGGCGTCATCGGCCCGGGCATTGGGCTCGGTATTTTAGTATCTAAAGCGCTCGAGGCAATAGGCCGCAACCCGGAGGCCTCTAGCACGATACAAACCACCATGTTTATCGGCATCGCGGTTACCGAGGCGCTCGCTATTTTTGCGCTTGTCGTTGGGTTCATCATTAAGTTTACGTAATGATGCAATATAAAAAGAATTAAGTTTACATGGGACAAGTATTTGCAGCATTTGGCATTGATTGGAGGCTCCTCCTCATCGACTCGATAAACTTCGGGCTGCTTTTGCTTGCACTGTGGTACTTTTTATACGCACCGCTCACCAAAATGCTCGAGGTTCGCCGTCAAAAAGTGGCCGGGGGCGTGCTCGATGCCGAGGCCGCAGAGGCAAAACTGCGCGAGATAGAGGAGGCAACCGGCGGCATCCTTGCAAAGGCAGGCACCGAGGCC
>DATCEW010000052.1:0-3824 GCA_036509865.1 Minisyncoccota bacterium | reverse complement strand
CGCGATATTTTACCTCCCACACGAGCGCTCGCACGGCGCGCTCGTGATAGGGGAGCGAGCCGTCGTAGCGTGCAAGCGATTGCAGCTTTTCAATCGTAAGCTCCTCTACTATATGCTCGGTTGGGCGCGGCGGCGCAAAGAGCCCCATTAAAAAAGAAAAGAGTGCAGAGAATGTTTTTTGCATGTTTGTAGGTGGTATACTAATGAGAAATGGATTTTACACTCCCTTCTTTTTCCTCATTGTTTAAAAAAGAAGCTAAGAGCGTCATAGGCGTTGACATTGGCTCCTCCTCAATCAAGGTGGTGCAGCTGCGGCGCGAGCGGGGTAAAGTGATACTCGAAACTTACGGCGCTATCGCGCTGGGGCCGTATGCCGGCGTTGAAATAGGCCGCGCCACCTCGCTCCCTGCTGAAAAGATAAGCGAGGCACTTAAGGACGTCATCCGCGAGGCCAATGTCACCACGGCCGACGCCGCCATATCCATACCATATTCCTCGAGCCTCGTCTCTATCATCAAATTGCCCGCAACGGTCGAGAAGCAGCTCGCGCAAGTGGTGCCCATTGAGGCGCGCAAGTATATCCCGGTGCCGATAAACGAGGTATTGCTCGACTGGTTTACCGTCTCCGGCGGCAAAGGGAGCACCCCTTCGCCCGATGGCAAGATAGAGGTGCTCTTAGTGGCGATACACAACGACACCATCGCCAAGTTTCGCTCTATTGCCACTGAGGCCGCTCTTGCCGCCGCATTTTTTGAGATAGAGGTGTTTAGCGCGGTGCGCGCCTCGCTCGACCACGGCATTGCGCCGGTTGCCGTCGTAGACATGGGCGCCGCAACCACCAAGTTTTACGTCGTGGAGCGCGGGCTGATACACGAGAGCCACATCATCAACCACGGCGCGCAAGATTTAACGCTCGCCGCCTCGCGCGCGCTCGGTCTCACTGTGGTGCAAGCCGAGGAACGCAAGCGCAAGTTTGGGCTCACCGGCACGCCGCCGCCTATTATCGGCATGGCAGCGCCGAGTTTGGTAGAGTCCAATACGCTCAAACACTCGCTTGAGCTCTCGCTAACACCGCTTTTGGCCGAGCTTTCGCGCACGGTAAGCGCGTACGAGCAGCGGCTCAATCAAACCTTGGGCACAATGGTGCTCACCGGCGGGGGAGCGACGCTCAAAGGGCTCAAAGAGTTTGCGCAGACAAAAATCCAGACAGAGATACGCCTCTCAGACCCGTTTGGCAAGACCCAAGCGCCCGCCTTCCTCGAAAATATCCTCAAAGAAGCCGGCCCCGAGTTTTCAGTAGCCGTCGGCCTCGCCCTGCGAAGGCTACAGGAGTTGGGATAGAGGGCGGTAACACACCGTATCTATCTGCTTGCAAGATGTACATATAGGTGTACAATAGAAATATGATCACGCCAACGTTTCAAAAAGTGCAGAAGACTATTGATGTAAGCGATTTTCGCGCCGCTATGGCTTCGCACTTGGCCAAGGCAAAGCATAAGCCGCTGGTTGTCTCTGCGCGCCGGGGAGGCGAGTCTTTCGTAGTGCTCTCGGTAGATGCTTACAATAAGCTCGTGGAGACATGGGAAGATGAGATGGACGCCAAAGAGCTAGATCGATTAGTGCGCTTGAATAAAGGCAAAAAGCTTGTAGAGTGGAAGCGCATAAAAGCGCGCTATGTATAGTATATTTTTAACTTCTACGGCAGTTCGAAATTTAGATAAAATTCCACGCGAAGAACAAAGGAAAATCGCTCATATCCTTGAGACGAGATTTGTTCTTGATCCCTTTTCGCATAGTTTGGATATTAAGAAGCTGCAGAAGCCGGAAACAGGGTATCGCCTGCGTGTAGGCGATTATAGATTTTCATACACCATAGAAGAAAAAATAATAACGATTTATAGAATCAAGCACCGTAAAGACGCCTATAAATAAGTCATCCCGCTTACGTGTGTATAGCCTCATGCTTGTTTATTTTTTCGGGATATACTAAAGCCAAATGGATCCTCAGGTTCAGACCTCATTTATACCTAAAAAGTCGCTCGATATTTCCGCATCGCGGAGCGGAAGCTCTTTTGGCCTCCTTTTTCTCATCGCGCTTTTTATCTTTATAGTATCTCTCGTTGCCGCAGGGGGCTCGTTTGCCTATACGCAGTATTTAAACAACGCTATCGCCTCAAAGAGTAAATCGCTTGCGCTTGCCGAGGGGGCGTATGACCCCGGTACTATCCAAGATCTCTTGCGCATGGATAACCGGCTTAATCAATCCAAAACACTGCTTGCCAGCCACGTTGCGGTGTCGGGCATTTTTGCGTTGCTGTCCACCCAGACGCTCGAGCAAGTGTCATTTAGCAACTTTCAGTACACCTTAGGCCCGAATGGGACGGCACACATCACCATGCAAGGCACGGCAGATAGCTTTTCTACCGTGGCATTGCAGTCCGACCAGTTTGGCGGCAATAAATTGCTCAAAAACGTTGTCTTTTCCGGCATTACGGTCGGTACTAACGGCAGCGTTGGCTTTTCCGTGAGTGCGGATGTTGACTCCTCCGTGCTTTCCTACAGCAACTCGCTTGGTGCCGCAGCTGCCGCATCGGCATCCCCGACGGGGGCAAATCTTCCGCAGGGAAGCAGCGGTGCCCCTGCTGCTGCAGGAGCCGCTCCCACTACCTCTGCTCCTCCCTCTACTACCGGCGCCACGGTACCCACACCATAATTATGCGACTTTTCATACCCTCAATACTAGTCATAGCAGCCATAGGGCTCTTTGTGATATATACCAACCCAACATACCAGGCGAGTAAGGCGCTCGAGGTCCAAGCAAGCGCATACGATGATGCGCTTACCAAGTCGCAGGAGCTGCGCAGTGTGCGCGACCAGCTCTTAAGCAAGCGCAACACCTTTTCTGCCGATGACGTGCAAAAACTGCAAGAGGTGCTGCCCGACAACGTCGACAACATCCGCTTTATCATAGACGTCAATAACATAGCTTCGCGCCACAACATCTCGCTTACCAATGTGCAGCTCGGCACTATTGCCGGTTCGGGTTCGGGCACCGCAAACGCCGCAACTGCCGTAGCCGTCTCTACTGCGGGAAGTCTGGTAGGGTCGGTCGATATCGGCTTTTCCGTAAACGCTTCGTATGACGACATGCTTGCCTTCCTGCAGGATCTTGAGCACAGCCTGCGCCTCATTGATGTCGAAAAGCTCAGCTTTACCACGTCGTCGAGCGCTACCAACAACTATGATTTTATCGTCCGTACCTATTGGCTCCACTAATCTTTATGATGGATTTTTTAAAACAAAATAAAATGATGGTACTGGGAGTAATAGCTTTGCTTATCGCGGGCTACGTGTACTTTGCATACTTTTCGGGCGGTTCGCCCCCGGCGACGCTCTCATCCACCGATGCAAACGCGGCGCTCTCGCAGAACTTGCTGGTTACGCTCCAAAATTTGCACACCATCAAGCTCGATGACAGCATTTTTTCCGACCCGGCTTTCCAGTCGCTTACTGACTTTGGTGTTACTATCCCTCCGGAAAATATCGGCAAGCGCAACCCGTTCCTCTCGCTTGGAGCCTCAAGCGCCGCCTCTGCCTCCACTACCTCGCTTACACTCCCGCATATCACTCACTAAGGTAATGAAATCACTCCTCGCCACCCTCACGCTCACCGCACTTGGTATTGCACACCTAGTTGCGGGGGGGGGTCAACTTGTAGCGTCTTCGGGTAGCGCATTTGCCAACTTATTTTCTCTCCTAGAGCCCCACCAAACAGTTACCATCACTCCTACTGCTCTAGCACCCTGGCACGCCGAGGGCACCTC
>DATCEW010000051.1:0-11669 GCA_036509865.1 Minisyncoccota bacterium | reverse complement strand
ATATCCTCCGACTCCGCCGAGATGGTTGCAACCTGTCGCACCTCTTCGTCGGTTTGGATTTTTTTAGCAAGGCCGCGCAATGCGACCACCGCCTCGGCTGCGGCTTTTTCAATCCCCGAGCGCACGCCCATGGCCGAGAGCCCCATCTCGGTGTGCTTCATCCCCTCCTCAACAATGGCCTGGAGCAAAACCACTGAGGTGGTGGTGCCGTCGCCCGCAATGTCGTTTGTTTTGGTCGCAACTTCTTTAACTATCTCCGCGCCCATGTTTTCAAACTTGTCCCTCAGCGTGATTTCTTTGGCAATAGAGACGCCATCGTTGGTAATAGTGGGGCCGCCGTAGCCTTTGTCGATGGCGACATTGCGGCCGCGCGGGCCGAGCGTAATCTTTACCGTGTTCGCCGCTTTGTCGATGCCGCTTTTAAGCGCGCGGCGCGCGCGCTCGTTAAAAAGAATTTGTTTTGCCATATGATTTAATTTCTATTTATATTGTCCTCAATTAATTGAGGACGGCTAAAATGTTTGACTCATTGATCATGTAGTACTCAACGCCGTTTACTTTTATTTCGTCGAAGCCGTATTTACTAAACATGACTTTGTCGCCTACTTGTACGCCGAGCGGCACCACGTGCCCTGCCTCGTTTTTTTTGCCAGGACCCACGGCTACCACGGTGCCCTGCTCGGGCTTTTCTTTTGAGCTGTCGGGGATGATAATGCCCGAGAGCGTAGTTGTCTCCGGCACAAGCGGCTTAACCAACACGCGATCGCCGAGCGGAGTGATGCCGGTATTATTTCCCGACGCTTTGGTCGGGGTCCCGACCTTGCGTCGGGATTGCGCGGTTTTAGATTTTGCGCGCGAAGGCTGGGCTTTTTTCTGAGCCTTTCTAAAAGGCATAAGTGTTCCTTTAGCTGCTTTTTTCATATCAAAAAAAGAAATTATGCGGTTAAAATTCAGCCGCGTAGTGCAGCCCGAAGTAGGCATACAGTAGTTAAAAAACCCTTGCCGGTCAAGTAATTGCACTCCCGCGGCCCCCATGGTATATTCCTACTAATGACTTTGGGCGGCATTTTGCCCCAGATTTTACCAGCAGTGCAAATAGTACTTTCGGTGCTGCTCATTTGCTGCATCTTGCTGCAACAGACTGGCGCATCGCTTGGCGGCGCTTTTGGCGGCGATAACTTTAGCGCGGCATACCACACCCGTCGCGGCTCGGAAAAAGTCTTGTTTTACGCATCTATCATCTTAGGCATCTTGTTTGCTCTCTCGTGCATTGTTGCTCTTATCCTCAACAAATAATTAATCCTTTCTCCTTTTATGCGCGACCTATTGCGCACGGCAACCCACATCTACGAGTCGTTTTCAGCCAGCGGGCGCGCGCTGTTCCTTTTTTTTGCCGGCGCATGCATTATCTCCTCTCTGGCGCTTATATATCTACTCAATGCCGCATTCCTTATCTCAGTGCCCGCATACGGCGGCACGCTCAGCGAGGGTATCATCGGCTCTCCGCGTTTTATCAACCCGGTCCTCGCCCTATCCGACTCCGACCGCGACCTTACCTCCCTTGTCTACTCCGGCCTTCTTAAGGCAACTCCGGGCGGCGACTACGTGCCCGACCTAGCCGAGAGCTACACTATCTCCCCCGACGGCAAAACATACACCTTTGTATTGCGTCCCGATGTTACCTTCCACAACGGCACCAAAGTAACCGCCGACGATGTGGTCTTTACCATACAAAAAACGCAAGACCCCGCGCTCCAAAGCCCGATGCGCGCCAACTGGGACGGCGTTACCGTAACCGAGATAGACGCGCGCACGGTGCAGTTTACGCTTAAGAGCCCGTACGCTCCGTTTATTGATAACCTCACCATAGGCATCCTGCCGAAATCACTCTGGCAAAACGTCAGCGATGACGAGTTTTCCTTCAGCGGCCTCAACACGAGTCCGGTGGGCTCGGGGCCGTTTCGCGTTGGGTCTATTTCCCGCAACTCCTCCGGCATCCCCTCATCATACGACCTCAAAGCTTTCAATAATTACGCGCTCGGCATGCCATACCTGAGCGACCTCATGCTGTATTTTTATCCCAGCGAGGAGGAGGTAGTTGCCGCGCTTAAGAGCGGGGATATTGATGCGGCGAGCGGTCTCTCTCCCAGCAACCTGCCCTCCCTCAGCGGTCTTACGATAAAAAGTGCGCCGCTCAACCGCGTATTTGGAGTCTTTTTTAATCAAAATCAATCTGTCGTGTTGCGCGACCATGCGGTGCGGCAAGCGCTTGAGGATGCCATCGACCGGCAGGCGCTTATCAAGGATGTACTGGGCGGATACGGTACGCCGCTCGACGGGCCGGTGCCTCCCAGCATCTCTGGCGTTGCAAACTCTGTTGCCTCATCAACAAACGCCGACCCGGCACTTGCGGCGCGCGCCGAGCTTATCAAAGCCGGCTGGGTGGTTGGAGCGGACGGCATCCTTGCAAAAACAACTGGCAAAGGAAAGAGCGCTCAAACAATAAAACTTGAGTTTTCTTTGGCGACTGACAACGTGCCGGAGCTGCGCAACGCCGCACAGTATGTGCAAACCGAGTGGCAAAAGATGGGGGCAAAGGTAGACGTGCAGATTTACGACCAGGGCGACCTCTCGCAAAATGTTATCCGCCCGCGCAAGTACGATGCGCTCCTCTTTGGCGAGGTCATCGGCCGCGAGCTCGATCTCTTTGCGTTTTGGGACTCGAGCCAGCGCAACGACCCGGGGCTTAACATCGCGCTCTACGCCAACCCCGTAGCCGACAAGATATTGGAGCAGCTGCGCACAACCAAAGATGATGCCGAAAAGGCAGCACTATACAGCCAATTTGAGACGCAGCTCCAGGCCGACATCCCCGCTGTATTTCTCTATGCACCCGATTTCGTGTATAGTGTGCCTAACAACTTGGAAGGCCTCGATTTGGGTTTTATAGAATCACCGAGCGATCGCTTCCTCAGCGTGACACAGTGGCACCTCGAGACCGAGAGCGTGTGGCCAGTGTTTGTTAAAACACAAATATAAGTGACGTAAGAAAATAATTAGAAAAAAGATAAAAAAATTAATAGTTAAGAATTTTCGAAATGGACGAACAGATAAAAACAGGAGAGCATAGAAAGCCGTTTAATCCGCACAGAGGAGCGCGCCCCGCGGGCAGCCGGCCCTTTAGTGCGCCACGCCCGGGAGTGCCAAAAGGAGCTCCGGGCCGGGCAGGCAAAGGAGGGCGCGGCAAGCTGCGCCGCGAGGGCCCGCGGCCGCACCAGGCGCATCCGGTGCGCAACGTAGCCGAGCAAGGCTCCAATCCGGACGAAAAGCCCATCCCGCCGCTCGATGCGGGCAACATCCGCATCATACCGCTCGGGGGCGTCGAGGAGATAGGCCGCAACATGACCGCACTTGAGTACGGCGACGATATCATCATCATCGACTGCGGCTTCCAATTTAAAGAGGACGATACGCCAGGCATCGACTACATACTCCCCAACACCAAGTATCTTGAGGATAGGCGCGACAAAATACGCGCGATGTTTATCACGCACGGCCACCTCGACCACATCGGCGCCATACCCTACGTCATCGACCGCATCGGCTATCCGCCTATTTACACGCGCCTGCTCACGAGCGTGATGATAAAAAAACGCCAAGAGGAGTTCCCCAACCTCAAGCCCTTGACCATCCACGAAGTCGAAAAAGAGGACACGGTTAAAGCGGGAGGCTTGCGCGTGCGGTTTTTCTCGGTCTCGCACACCATACCCGATGCGATGGGCATCATTATTGAAACGCCGTACGGCATGTGCGTCTTTACAGGCGACCTGCGCCTCGACCATGTCGACGGCATACCAAGCGAGGCGGAGGAAAAAGAGTTTGCATACTTCAAAGACAAGAAGGTGCTTTTTCTTGCGGCCGACTCGACCAATTGCGAGAGGCCCGGCTTCTCGATATCGGAGCGCACGGTGCAAAAAAATCTGGACGACATCATCATCAACACCAAAACCCGCCTTATCATCGGCACCTTTTCCTCGCAGCTTGAGCGCATCATGCGCATGCTTGAGGCGGCCGAGCGCGCCGGCAAAAAAGTGCTGGTCGAGGGCCGCAGCATGAAGGTCAATATAGAAATCGTAAAGCACCTCGGCATGCTCAAGGTCTCGGACAAAACGTTTATCGGACCGGAGTCGCTTGAGTCGCTCCCCGACGGCAAAATAGTCATCCTCGGCACCGGTGCGCAGGGCGACGAGTTTGCCGCGCTCATGCGCATCGCGATGAAGACGCACAAAAATGTAAAAATTAAAAAGGGCGACACGGTGGTACTCTCCTCGTCGGTCATCCCGGGCAATGAGCGCTCGGTGCAAAAGCTCAAAGACAACTTGAGCCGCCAGGGCGCGCGCATCATTCATCGCGACACCATGGACGTGCACGCCTCAGGCCACGCCAACCGCGACGAGACCTTTTGGATCCACCAAAAAATAAACCCGCGCTTCTTTATGCCACTGCACGGCTACCACTACATGCTACGCGTGCATGCCGACATCGCCAAAGCGTGCGGCCGCACCGAGGACGAGATAGTCGTGCCCGACAACAGCTGCGTTATCGAAATCAGAGACGAGGGCCAAAAAATAGTACGCCTTAAAGAGAGCGCGCCGGCGGGCCTGCGGCTCGTTGACGGCTTTGCCATCGGCGACATACAAGAGGTGGTTATCCGCGACAGGACCGTGCTTGCGCAAGAGGGAATGTTTGTCATCATCGCAACGGTCAACCCCAAGACCGGCCGCCTGCGCAAATCGCCCGACATCATCTCGCGCGGCTTTGTGTACTTGCGCGAGAATCAAGACTTGCTCAGCCAAGCACGCCTAATCGTTAAAAAAACGATCGAGGACTCGAGCCAGGGTCAAAATCCTATCAACTTTGACATGGTAAAAAACAACGTTACCGATGCAGTAGCCCGCTTCCTCTTCGAAAAAACCAACAAACGACCAATAGTGATACCGGTGGTGCTCGGGGTGTAACATCCTGCACGGCTTCATTGTTAAAGATTGTTGGACTAGTGTACTATCTGCTATTAGAAGCACCCCAAAGAGGAGAAAAAGCCATGGTTCAAATTGAGCGAACTGGTGATACCAACTACTCTACTAGGACGAGCGAGAGCAACATAAAAGCTGTTTGTCCGCACTGCTCTAGAATCATGGGTCTGTACAAACCGTCTACCGACAAAAGCCTTTTTGCTCGGCTCGGTGATTTTTATCGGTACCCTGAGCATAGGGACTCTAGCGGTGCTCTATGCCCGAGCTCCAATACTTCTCCTGATTTTGGCGGGACAAAATCGCCCTGCTCAGCCCGCGATACACCACTGCCCCCGTATCACCCTCGTGATTTTCTCTAGCTGTAGCCCATGCAGCTGGCGCTCTACCTCTTCCGCACTGCGGGAGAGGTTTTTTGTTAATTGAGCAAGTGTGGCAGGTTTTTTAAGGAGCTCGCGGAGAATGGCACCGCGCAATTGGCGCGCCGAGCCTTCAAACTTTGACTGCTTTACATAATGTTTGCTGCGGGAGTTTAGTTTGACGCCGCTTGCCTTGAGATACGCGCCGTAGTCCATCAAAGCCGCATAAAAGTCGTGCGGCTGCATCTTAGACTTTGTAAGCGCTTTTTCTATTAACGGCAAAAGCTCCGCATCCGACACTTTTTTTGTTGCAGTTTTTTGCAAAACACTAGTATAGCAATAGCAAAAGAACACCGTGCGGATGTTAGTTTCGATAAATACCTCCGGCTTGTTATAAGCAAATGTGGATATAGCGCGCGCCGTGTAGTGTCCAACTCCCGGCAATGACTCCAAAAACTCTGTTGAGAGCGCCGGCGCAAAGGAGTTTTTTTGCGCATCCGATGACGAGGGAAAAAACTCCTTTGCGCCGGCGCTTAACATTTTAGCCGCCTCATGCAAAAACTTTGCGCGGCGGTTGTAGCCGAGCCCCTGCCACGCCTTGAGCACTTTGGAGAGCGGCGCTTTTGCCAATGCAGCCGAAGTTGGAAACTGTTTTATAAAATTAGTATAAAAAGGCACAACCCTCTCCACTTGGGTCTGCTGGAGCATGATCTCAGAAACTAAAATTTTGTACAGGTCTTTGGTTTTGCGCCACGGCAAATGGTTCCTCCCCTCTTTTTTGTAAAAGGCTTTAAGCTCTTTGAGTAAGATATCGGTAGGTTGCATGATTTCAACAATAATAACAAAAAACTCCCTTACGGGAGTTTTTTGTTAAATAGTCTACTTATATATAAGTAGCAAGCTACTTATGCTGCTTTAGGACGTGCCTCGGAGACTGTGAGCATGCGACCGCCGAAGTCCTTGCCATTCCACATTGCAATGGCACCTTCAGCATCACCGTCATTAGCCATCTCGACGAAGCCAAAGCCCCTCGAGCGACCAGTCTCGCGATCAGTCACGATTGAGGCCGAGGCGACTTCACCCGCCTGAGCGAATGCGTCGCGAAGCTCGTCTCCGGTGGTGCGGTACGGAAGACCGCCCACAAACAATTTACGTGCCATATTACGCGAAATACGTTGTACTAATTTATACTAGTTCTACGTAAGTCGACCCTCCGCTAGCCATAACACGGCACACAGGAGAACTTACTCGAACGCCGCTACTATAGCACGGGGTAAAAAGGCTGCAAGCAAGCCTGTCCGACAGGCATAAGTGGTCCTTAAGTAACAAGTGTTGCAAACACCACCAAACGCTCGTTAAAGCTCTTAGCCGAGGGCACCCAGTCGCCCTGGCAGGTAATAAGCACAAGCCCTGCCGGCCCCGACGTGTTAAAAATGGAGGAGTCTTGAGCCGAGGTATCGGTAATAGTTTGGATTTTAGTGACTGCAAAGCTCACTTGCCTGCCGGAGGCGTCGGCCACGGTTATCGTATCGCCCACTTGCACCTGCGAGAGATGGTCAAACACGCCCGCGGTGGTAAGCGCATTGTTTACATGGCCGTCAATGACCGCGTTGCCCGCCTCGCCCGGCTTAGCTCCAAGCGCATACCACGCAACGTCGCCAAACTTTTGCGGCGTGCCCATGGAGCCGTCGGCTTTTTTGCCAACCTGCTCCACGGCCGCATCGACTCCTATCGAGGTAATGGTAAGACGCGCGGGAACGAGCGGCGTGGTGCTGGCCGCCGTAAGCGGCATACGTGTACTCTTAAGTGCGGATGGATTATCGAGAATCACTGCGGGAGCAAATATATCGAGCGCGGCTGTGGGGCCGAGCACGGCATGCGCGAGACGCGTGGTTACATTGGCCGCACCAACCAGCACCACAAAAAGACCGACGGCAATAGCTGCCAGGCGTAGCCGTTTAGCATGGCGCGTCTCTCTAAGAGACGTAAGTGTTCCCTTAACCGCCACGACCGATTTAGCTGAGGACAGCAATAAAGGCTTGTCTGACATAAGGGAGCGCGATGAGTGCCACCGCAATAAGAAGCGCCGCAGCCGAAGCCGCCTCTGTAGCGGACATCGGCTCAAAGCCGGTGTTAGGGAGACTCGGGATATAGGTAGGCGTTACCGACACGTTGTAATTGTAATTTGCGGGATAGATAGGATTGGCGGGATTGATAACTATAGGAGCCGGAGCGCCGTTTATCACCACATTGACCGTGCAAGTTGCAATGCCCTGGCCGTTGCTTACCGTTACGGTTTGCGTGCCGGTCGAGAGGAGCGCCACGTTAAGAGTCGGGCCAATGTTAAGATATGAGCGGTTTGGCGTCTGCCAATTGTACTGGCTGTAATCGCCACCCTGTGCGGTAAAGGTTATGGTCTGCCCGAGGTTAACGGTTTGATAGGAAGGCGTGCAGGTAAGCGGGATGTTGGTGTACGGGTACGGATACGGCGTCGGATACTGATTGTAATAAGAGGAGGAGTTACTCTCGGTAACAACACACAGCCCACTCTGGCTATTGTTGATAGTGCCGTTGCAGCCGGCCGAGTAGGAAGCGCTATAACCTTGGAGCTGGAGTGCAACCACCGAGTAGGTGCCGGAGACACTTACCTCTGTGCCGCTTAACGAGCCCGGGAAGGATGAGGGGGATGCATTGAGGCCGGAGACCGCCACCGTAAAGTCGGACGGCGCGCGGTTGTATCCATTATTTATATTGTTATTAACCTGCACATACACCAAAAGGTGGCCCGGCGTGCAGACTGTAGTATTGTTGTTATTATTGTTCCAAAAACTCCAGCCGGAGTTGGTATTGCCGGTGCAATTATATGATTGTGCAAACGCAAAAGCCGGTACCAAAGCAAGGGCAAAAACGAGAGCAGTTGCGGAAGCAATAAGAGAGCGAGAGAGTGACATATATAATAGAGTTAATTAAGAATAATAGGGCCAAAAATCAATCTGGCACTACCATACCAGAGCTTTGAGCACTATACAAGTACTGCCTGGACAATCCGGGCACGGTAGTATATAGTTAGGTAGTCTAACTATTAGCATAACTAATAGAGGTTGGGCATCCTACATGAAAGGGTCTGACAGCACCGCATCATTGTTTACCGAAGTAGGGCAGGCTTTAAAAAGCCGCCTGCAGCGCTCTATATCGCTGCCCTTTTCGCAATATCAGACGCTATGGTTTGTGGCCGAGCATACAAGCCCGAGCATGCAGGACGTGGCGCGCCACTTTAACATTAGGGCTCCCTCTGCAACCTTTTTGGTGGAGGAGCTCGTGCAAGGCGGCTACCTGGAGCGCCACGCAAATGCAAAAGACCGCCGCAGAGTGGAGCTCACCTTAACCCCCAAAGGCAAACGCGCGTTTAAAACATTTGAGGCAAAACGCGACGCGGCGCTCAGCAAGCTCTTTGGCCCGCTCGGAGATAAAGACCGCACGGAGTTAAATCGGATTTTACGGAAGATGCTTAAACGGGCATAACTTATCAATAAAAAAATTTTATATATGAAAACAGCTTCAAAGGCATTGCTCACTCATCCGCTAGTACTCGGCGCTATTGCGCTGGTAGCGGTTATCACCATAAGCAGCGCTCTCTACTATATGAGCGCAACAGCCGTGCCTCATACCGATGTGAGCACGGCCGCAACCACCACCGCGCAAAGTTTGACCGCCACAGGCACGGTGGAGCCGGCGCAAAATCCTGACCTCGCCTTCCAAAGCGGAGGGCGGGTTGCAAACATACAGGTAGCGGTGGGGGCTAGCGTATATGCGGGCGAGGTGCTTGCCTCACTTGACAACGCAATCCTTGACGCGCAGCGCGCCGGAGCCGAGGCAACGCTCCAAAGCCAGCAGGCAAACCTTGCGCAGCTGCAAGCGGGGCCGCGCGCGGTGGACGTGGCGGCAAAACAAACTGCCATCGACCAAGCAAACGCCGCGCTCCAAAATACATACACCGACGCAGCCACCACGATTGCCCAGGCGTATGACCGATCATTTAGCAGCGTGAGCAATGATACCGATACGCTTTTTAACCAGCCTAACTCTAGCAACCCCACGCTTATATTTACCACCACCAATAATCAAAACGCCACCAACGCGGTAAACATGCGCGGTACGGCCGAGATAAGCCTTGCCGCATGGAGTAGCGAGACGACATCGCTGCCGAGCGACACTCCCACGCAATTGGAAGCAGAGCTCACGCTCTCGCTTGCGCACCTCGGCGATATACGCGCCTACACTGATGTACTTTTAGTGGCGCTCAGTAGCACTGTCCCCTCCTCGTCGTTTGGAAGCGCGTCAGTAGCCGCCGCTCAACTATCCGTCGGCTCGCTCCAAAGCTCCATCAACGGCCTTATTAGCTCGCTCCAAAATACTCAGCAGCAGATAACCTCGGCAAAACTCGCAGTGACCAGCGCCCAAAATGCGCTCAGCCAGCTCAATGAAGGTGCCACGCCGGAGGATATCCAAGCTCAGGAGGCCGAGGTCGCGGCAGCACAAGCGCAAGTAGAAAATATTGATGCGCAAATACAAAATGCGTTAGTTGTAGCCCCGTTTGCCGGCACGGTGGCAAGTGTGCAGGTAAAAAAGGGAGACATCATCGCTCCTAATACTACCGCGCTCTCCCTTAACCCCGAGAGCGCGCTGCAGATAGTGGCCTACTTTTCCGAAATCGATATTACCAAAGTAAAGGTGGGCGCGCCGGCCGAGATTACGCTCGACGCGTACGGCAACGGGCGGCAATTTGCAGCGCAAGTTGTCTCGGTTGATACCGCTCCAAGCCCCACCGGCAGCGCGACGGATGTTCCCCTCGGATACAAAGCCACGCTACAGTTCCTCAAAAGCGACTCGGCAATATCATCCGGCATGAGCGCCAACATTACTATCCCGCTCCACTAATTTTTTAATTACTTTGTATGCCAACTGAAACTAAAGCAAAAAAATCGACCAGCCCAAAGGTGTTTGCGCTCGCGGCGTTTATCGTGGTGGTGCTCGGCGGCGGCATCGGTGCGTTTGCGTACTTTGCGGCGTCGAGTACCACCGTGTATATCGACAAAGCGCAAATAGAGGCGCCCATTGTTGCTCTCTCGCCCACGAGCTCCGGCACGCTCAACACAGTGTACGTAGCAGTCGGACAAATCTTGCCGCGGGGCACGGTGGTGGCTAACGTCGGCACCGAGCTTATCAAGTCGACCTCGGGCGGCCTGGTCATTACCGTCAATAATAATATCGGCAAGACGGTGGGGACAACCGATGTAATAGTGAGCACCATCGACCCCACACAGTTGCGCGTCGTGGGGCAAGTGCAGGAGGACAAAGGCTTAGTTGATATAGCGCCGGGGCAACAGGCGATGTTTACGGTTGACGCCTTCGGCAGCCAAAAATTTTACGGCATCGTAGACGAGGTCTCACCCACCTCGGTGGCCTCGGATGTGGTGTTTAGCGTCAGCGACCAACGCGAGGAGCAAAACTTTAATGTAAAAATCAAGTTTGACACTACCTTGTATCCTCAGCTTAACAACGGCATGTCTGCAAAAATCTGGGTATACAAACAGTAATATGGCCGCCGAGAAAAACAATGTCCGTTGGATAGTACTCGCCACGGTCATTTTTGGCACATTTCTCGGGCGCCTCGACCAGACGGTGGTCAATCTTGCGCTCCCAAAAATAATCGGCGACTTTAACATCAGCGTTGCCGACGCCGCGTGGATATCAACAGCGTATATTTTGGCCAACGCCGTGTTTGTGCCCGTGTGGGGCAAACTCGGCGACACGGCGGGCCGCAAGCGCATCTATCTCATCGGCTTTATCGGGTTTACCATAGCCTCGGGCCTGTGCGCGCTCGCATGGAATCTCCCCTCGATGCTCATCTTCCGCATCATACAAGGGTTTGCCGTCTCGGCCGACTACCCCACCGCAATGGCCATCATCGCAATCACGTTTACCGACGCAAAGGAGCGCGCGCAGGCGCTTGGCATTTGGTCGGGCGCGTTTGCGGTTGCGGCTGTCTTTGGCCCGCTTATAGGCGGACCGCTTATCGACAACTTTAGCTGGCGCTCGGTCTTTTTTATCAATATCCCGCTGGGGCTTATCGGCCTCTTGCTGGCATTTATGTTTATCGACGAGTCGGTGGGAGCAAAGCGGACAGTAAAGTTTGACTGGTGGGGCTCGGCTACGCTGGGCTTTGCACTCGCAACGCTAGTGCTAGTGCTCGACCAAGGACAGAGTTGGGGCTGGAGCT
>DATCEW010000050.1:0-9781 GCA_036509865.1 Minisyncoccota bacterium | reverse complement strand
TGATTGGCGAGCTTCGTCAATCTCAACAGATAGACGAGAAGACCCTTAAGGCTCTGCAGGACGACGTCGATGCCCTCAAAAAGATGATACCCGATGTGGTATCGCTGAAAGACAAGGTGTCGGAGAACGACACCAGCATCAAGACTGTCGGCACTCGAGTCGAAGAAGTATTTGCAAAGATTGCTGAACTAACGAGTATATCAGCAGAGGCGGCGGAGGCGGCAAAGGACGCCAAGAAAGAGGCCGATGACGAGCTTGCTAGAGTTACCGCAGAAAATAAAGCCGCGGCGGCGAAGCAGGACCAAAAGGATGTCGAAGAGATTCAAAAAAATCCGCCAGCACCGCCACCTGCTCCGATTTTGTCGGAAGTCAGCAGGAGGGCTGAAGCACCGCCTGCTCCACAACCGGCAGCATCTACAAATGAAACAAAGGACAAACGCTGTCCTCTTGATGGAACGATATTTGTCGAACAGCTTGGTAGTTGCTTTCTGCGCTTCTGATACCTGTTTGTTGAAATATTCTACGGGCGGCATAGGCTGCCCGTAGAATACTTTTTTTCGTTATTTCCTAAATGCACGTCTTTTGTCAGGTTTGCATCTAGGTTTGCACGAAACGAGAGGGTATTGACAAGATACTCGAAGTAGTGTAAGCTGTCACTAACCCTACCGCATAGGCGGACGAGGGGGACAATAGACCTTTCATAATAGGAGAAACAAATGTTCAAGGCATACGTGCTTGCAGGTCTTCTTTTCGGCCTCATCCCGTTTTCGGCAAGAGCCGAAGAAGCGTTCCCGTGTCATGAGTCATCTACGGGGTGGTGTGAGATGAGGCCGGCTCCGCCACCTCAGCAGCGCCCTGCTGCACTACGAGTCCCGCTGCCGGTACAGACGGAGGGCCCTCGTTATGGTGAGCGCGACCAGCATGATAGCGCTCATGGTGACCGCCGTTGTCAAATGGAAGGTTCGACGTATGTCGAACAACTCCGTGGATGTTTTCTGACAATCACCGACCCGCGGGAGATAGACAAACGGGTTGGCGTTGAAGCGGCCCACATGGATATCGATCCTGAATGTGCGAACAGAAAATCGGGCGATACCTATCCACGCAAGGTCATTGACCGCACAGGTAGACCGGCGCTCGCGACGGTTACCTGCCGCTAGATTGCAGCGACGATGTTTGGTTGAGTGGGGTGGTGATAAAACACCTCCCCCTCATCTTATTTTTCGTTAGTTTCTGATTGGAGAACTTATAAAGATCTTCAGCCAGACTCTCGCGAAGAGAGTGTCGCATTTATCCTCAGGAGGTTTACTATGCGCTCGTTCTTTATCAAAATGTCTCTTGCAGCCATGTTGTTTATGTCTGGCATTTTAGGGTATCCTTCCGCACAAGCAGCGGATATGCCCCCTACATCACGCGTCCATATCGAGGTGCAAAGGGCACCGATGATACCAAAAGTGGTCGAAAGGAAAGTGCCAACAGCAGCAACAAGTTGTAGCGAGAGGTGTGAGGTGCTCCACAAAGCACCCGGCACTGGGCTCAAGCCCGCTGTTGTCCACGAGGTTTGCTTTCGGTTTACTCAAGCGTCTCAGGACTTCGTGGTCTTCACGCTTTACGACCAGTTTATCGATCTGAGACACAATCATATCCTTCGGCAAATCAAACACCGGAAGAAAGATGGTCTCAGAGGAGAGTTCTGCGTCGGCCCACAATGGGTTAAGCAGGCTGTCTGGGCAGACATTTGCAACCACGTAAATCATTCCGATAGGGATGTGTCTGACCTCAACGAGGGGTTGCGGACAGGTGTCGTGAGCATGTGCTTGCTGGGCGAGAAGTGCCCTCGCTTCGTGTCATAGCGAAGTTATCGTCGGTGTCGCGGGCAACTAGCCCGCGACCTGACAAATTTTAAACACTTGACATTATAAAAATAAGGAGTATAGTATAGAAGTTATTATGAAAACCAGTATGAAAAATAAGAATATTTTGAACGCCCTTACCGGCATCCTTTTTGTGTCCGTTCTCACCGTCGGTGCGTTTAGTCTTGTGCCTTCTTTTGCACATGCACAGGATTATACCGGTGACTGCGGTTGTGGTGGTTCTGATATTACCGGCCTTGATTATTCTTATTCTGCTTCAACCGGTAGCGATATAAGCAGCCTTGGTTACTCTTACCCGGCTTCTACTGGCGGTAGCGATATAAGCAGCCTTGGTTACTCTTACCCGGCTTCTGCTGGCAGCGATATCACGGGTCTTAGCTACTCGACTCCTTCGTACAGCACCGGCACCAGTTACTCCACTCCTTCATACAGCACTACCGGATACACTGCGCCTACGCCTGTGTACAGCACTCCAAACTACTCGACTCCTTCTTATTCGACCAATCCTACATCGAGCAACACGTATGCTCCGAGCTCTACCTACATTCCGACTAGCACATACGACAACGGCAATACCTACGCGCCTTTGTATGCTCCAACGACTAACACTACGACTGATACCACTAGCACTTACTCACCGTATACCTACAGCTCGAGCGTCTATGCTCCAATCACCGATACCTCAAGCGTTTACTCTCCGAGCACGGTAACCGACAATGGCAATACCAGCACCTATGCTCCTGTAAGTAATACTACAAACACCTGCACTGCAGGCAACTCCTGCGACAATAACTCGGTAGTCAATGCAAACACCACAGTGACCGTAAGCAATCCTCCGGCGATTATCAACAATGTTACGGCAAGCTATCCGCAGTATGTTGCTCCGACGGCTGCCTACACGGTACCCCAAACGGTGTACAATAACGCGCCTATCTACACCAACCCCACGCCGGTGTGCTACACGTGCTCTTGCAATACGAGCTACTGCCAGCATACGCCGGTACTATATCAGCAGCCTGCCTACCAAGCTGCCTACAATGCCGCGACTCCGTACATAAGTCTCACGCAGGTGCCGTATACCGGCCTTGACCTCGGCTTTTGGGGCACGATAGCGTACTGGGGCTTTATGATAGGCTTTGCACTGGTTGTGGCCTACCTTATCGCTATCAAGCGCGTACAAAACCACATTGCCCGCTCAATGAAGCACTTTCTTTTTGGAACTACTTCTGATGAGGATACTGTAGTTGTTGCATCGGCTCATACAAATATTGCGCATGCGGCTCCGGCAATACAACATACCGTGCCTGCGCAGACAAGCGAGGATATCATTGATAGTTTTATCCTCTCGCAGATCAACCGCCCGCGCCGCGCGTAAATAAAAGACTCCAAAAACATTGTTACAAAAAATCCCGCTTGGTGCGGGATTTTTTGTTGCTTTAATTTCTCTACGTCCGAGTTGCAATATTCTCTTTCAATTTTGCAATAATATCTGTGACAGCAAGTGCGCCAACTTTTCCCTCGCGGCCTTCAAGCGTTGCAGTTTGTGCCGCAACCTCGGCATCACCAATCACCAATATATAGGGGATTTTTTGCGTTTTTGCCTCGCGGATTTTTTTGCCCAATGTCTCGTTAGAGTCATCCATGTCGGCGCGGATGCCGGCCGCTTTTAGTTGCATCGCTACTTCATGTGCAAACGCTTTGTGCGCGTCGCTAATAGGCAATACGCGAGCTTGGAGCGGCGAGAGCCAGCAGGGGAGCGCGCCGTCAAAATGCTCGAGCAATATCGCGGTGCAGCGCTCTATCGAGCCGGTAATTGCGGAGTGGATCATCACGATACGCTCCTTTTCTCCTTGTTCATTGACGCAGGTAAGGTCAAAGCGCTCGGGCAGGTTCATGTCGAGTTGGATGGTGGCAACCTGCCACTCGCGGCCGGCGGCATTGTTGGCCATAAAGTCGAGCTTGGGGCCGTAGAGCGCCGCCTCGCCCGGGCCTTCAAAGTAGTCGGCGTTGCGCTCCTTGGCTATCTCGCGCAAAGCGTTTTCGGCAGTATCCCAGATCGCGGGCGTGCCTAAATATTTGCCGGGTTCGGCCGGGTCGCGGAAGGAGAGCCGCACGCGGAGCGTAAACCCGAATGTTTTATAAAAAGTATCGACAACATCCCAGATGCTAAAAAACTCTTGTTTGATTTGGCTCGTGCGGCAAAAAACGTGGCTGTCATCTTGGGTTATGGAGAGCACGCGCGTGAGTCCGCCGAGCTCGCCCGATTGCTCGTCGCGGTAGACCATGGTTGTCTCGGCGTAGCGCTGCGGCATCTCGCGATAGCTGTGAGGCCTCCGCGCAAAGATTTGAGTGTGATGCGGGCAGTTCATCGGCTTAAGGGCATACTCGCGGCCCTCGCGCGACGTAATGCGGAAGAGCTCGTCTGCAAATTTGTCCCAATGTCCGGACGTTTCGTACAAATCCTTTTTAGTGATATGAGGGATAGTCACGCGTCCGTAATCGTGCTTGGAGCGCAACTCCCAGACAAACGAATCGAGCTCTTGGCGGATGATAGTGCCGCGCGGCGTCCAAAGAGGCAGGCCAGAGCCGACAAGATCGGAGAAAGTAAATAAATCGAGCTCTTGCCCGATCTTCCGATGGTCGCGTTCTTCCATATCTAGCTATACTACCGCGTTTAGTTTTTTTGGCAAAAAGAAAAGAGCGACCATTGCTGGTCGCTCTCGTCCACATAGTGAAGTGAGGGCTACATGCCCTTGAACATCTGCTGAGTCCTCTCCCACCAATCTGGAGGGAGTTGTAGCTCCACACTAGGAGCCGATCCCTGCTCCTGTGTAGCTTTTGGAACGAATGGTTTTTTGTGCCGACCTGGAAAAGCTTTTCCGCATGCCATGATGAGCACGACGCGACTGTCTTCTTTAGCACAAAACTCCTTCTGCTCTGCCATGATGAAATCCTCCCAGACTTGTTGCCCTCAAAATGAGAGCGCCTAACCTCAACCATAATACCACGCGTTGGAGATAGCGCAAGGGTTATCCACATCAGCCTACAACGCCTTGAGGGCTTCGGCTACCATCGAGATCTCACCGTTGCGGCTCGAGAGCGTGCCTTTGAGCGCTATGTAATTTTCCATCTTTAAGATGCTCCGATGTTCGGCATACTTTTTAGGAAACACGACCGCCTCCATCGAACCGTCAAAGTCGGCGATTTTTATAAACGCCATCTGGTCGCCGTTTTTAGTGAGGTGTATGCGTATCTCTTGTATCATGCCGGCCGCGACCACACCCCCGCTCCCGGGATGTATTTTGAGCTTCATCTCATTTAAAGTCATCGGGCGCTTGCTCAGCTTCTCTTTATATTTGTCGAGTGGATGGCCCGAGACATACAGCCCGAGCAGCTCCTTTTCCCACACGAGCCGCTGCTCATTGCCGGCTTCGGGTGCGGCAGGGAGCCTCAGCTCGCTCGCTCCGCTACCGAGGCCCATAAAGAGCGAGTTTTGCGACTCGTCTTTGCCGGAGTCACGATGGTATTGCAAGAGCAGCTCTATGGAGGCAAGCATCTGCCCGCGCTCGCCCAAGCTGTCGAGCGCTCCGCACTCAATTAAACTTTCTAAACCGCGTTTGTTTAACGTTTGATCTTTGACCCGCGATAAAAAGTCGGAGAGCGAGACAAACTTCCCGCCCGTTTTGCGCTCTGTAATGATGCTGTCGGCAATGCTGCTGCCAAAATTTTTTATCGAGTAGAGGCCAAAGCGGATGGCATCAGTGGTGTTTGCTTCAGGGTCAGGTCCCGCCGGTTCCCCCTCACGGCGCTCACCTTTGGGACCTGCCCCCTCCGCTACACTGTTTTGTGACAAGATTACCGTAAAAACGCCAAAGCTCTCATTTATATCGGGAGGCAAGACCGGCACACCCATGCGCTTGCACTCGTTTACCATGATAGAGACGGTGTCGATGTCGCCGGCCTCGGCGGTCAGTATGGCCGCCATGTACAGAGCGGGATAATTGGCCTTCATATATGCGGTTTGATAGGCGACCTTGCCATAGCTTGCCGCGTGCGCTTTTCCAAAGCCGTATGCGGCAAAGGGCTCGATAAGCTTCCACATCTTTTCCGCTTTTGCGGGAGTCATGCCGTTTTGCGAGGCGCCTTTGATAAACTTTTCCTTCTGCGCTTCCATCTCCGCGGGGATTTTTTTGCCCATCGCTTTGCGGAGCTTGTCGGCCTCGAGCCACGAGTAGCCGGCAAGGTTTATGGCGGTAAGGAGCACGTCGTCTTGATACACCAAGAGGCCATACGATGCGCCGAGGTACTCCCTCATCCGCGGATCGAGGTAGGAAGTAAGCGCTGGGTTATGTTTGCGCTCAATGTAAGAGGGGATAGACTCCATCGGTCCGGGGCGAAAGAGCGCCACCATGGCGTTGATGTCGTGTATCGAGGAGGGTTTAAGCTCTTTAAGATAGCGCGTCATGCCGGCGCCGTTGAGCTGGAAGGTGCCCTCCGTCTCGCCGCGCGCGAGCATCTCAAATGTTTTTTTGTCGTCTAAGGGGATATTTTCTATATCGATTTTTATGCCGCGCGTCTTTTCCACCAGCTCCACCGAGTTGGCGAGTATCGAGAGGTTGCGTATCCCGAGGAAGTCAAACTTAAGCAGTCCGGCCTCCTCTATCGAGTACATGTCGTACTGCGTGATTATTTTGCCGCCCTTCGGGTCACGCTGGAGCGGCGCAAAATCCTGTAGCGACGTGGGAGCGATGACCACGCCGGCGGCATGCACGCTGATGTGCCGCGCGCAGCCCTCGATTTTTTTGCCCAGCTCGATAATATCTTTTACATCGGGCTCGGTTTTATACATCTTGCCGAGCTCCGGGTTTTCTGCAAGCGCGCGCTCGAGCGTCATCGGGAAGCCCTGCGAGCCAAATGGTATTTCTTTAGCGATCCGGTCGCCGACGCCGTACGGGTAGCCGAGCGCGCGCGCGACATCGCGCACCACGCCGCGCGCAAGCATGGTGCCAAAGGTGCCTATCTGCGCCACTTTATCCTCGCCGTATTTTTTGCGCGCATACTCAATGACCTCGTCGCGGCGGTTGTCGGCAAAATCCATGTCGATATCGGGAGCCGACGGGCGCTCGGGATTTAAAAAGCGCTCAAAAGGGATTTTGTACTCGAGCGGGTTAACGTTGGTAATGCCGATGACGTAGGTCACCAGCGAGCCCGCCACCGAGCCGCGAATGGTGGTAAGGATTTTATTTTCGCGGGCAAATCGCAAGAGGTCGGCCACCACTAAAAAGTACGGTGCATATCCTTTGGTGGTGATGATGCCGTACTCATACTCAATGCGCTCGCGCACCTCGGGTTTGTCGGCAAGAGAGCGGCGCAGGAGGCCCGCTTCGATAAGCCGGCGCAGCTCATCATTGTAAGAGGAGTCTTTGGGGAGCGTAATATCGGGGAACACCCACGAGCCAAGCGCGAGCTCAAGGTTGCAGCGCCGGCCTATCTCTACTGTTTGCGCGAGCTGCTCCTCTGTAAATTTATGTTCCATCTGCGTCGTGGAGGGGAAGAAGTAGTCCTCGTCTTCTTCGGCGGCGAGGCCGTTGTGTTGATCATCGCGGGAGGCGCCGCGGTTTTCTATCGCTTTAAGGGTCTCCCACGCGCGGCGGTCGTCCGGCTCCATGTAAAATATCTCGCTGAGGGCAGCGTTGGCGTAAAAGTTTTTTTCTCCAAAAATATTTTTATATTCGGCGGGGTTTGTGCCTTTTGTATGTGGGACTGCCGCAATGAGACCCTCCTTGTATGCTACGAGCATGTCTTTGGTAACAATAGGCTTGCCGTCATGAGGGGCAAAGTGCGAGGCGGTTACCAGCGCGAGCAAGTTTTTGTAGCCTCGCTCATTTTCGGCATATAAGAGTACGCGCGTTCCTTCTTCGAGCGTTGTTTCGAGGCCGATGATAGGTTTAATTCCTGCGCTTTTGCACTCTTTATAAAACTCAATAGCTCCGTACAAATTGCCAAGGTCCGTGAGCGCGAGCGCGTCGCATCCTTGCGCTTTGGCGCGCGCAACCAGCTGGGGGATTTTTGGAAGCGCCCCGAGCAAAGAGTAATGCGAGTGGACATGCAAGTGGACAAACTTCGCGGGCATAAAGCGATTATACTCCGCAAGCCATGGCTTGAGCCATCTCTGTTAGAATGGTGTGATGAAAAGTTGGATCATTGGCGTTGATGAAGCAGGTCGGGCTCCGCTGGCCGGGCCGGTATCGGTCGGGCTAGTCATGGTGCCGGAGCATTTTGACGTACTAAAAGAGTTTCCCGGAGTCAAAGACTCCAAACAGTTGAGCGAACTGAAGCGCGAGGCACTGTACGAGTCTCTCCTTAAAAGAAAGCAGGCCGGTGACGTGTCGTTTTGCGTGCGCTTCTCCGACCACCTCTATATAGATGAGTACGGCATCACGCGCGCGGTTAAGCATGCAATCATAAGCGGCATGCGCCGCCTCTCGGCGAGCGAAGAGGGAGTTACTATCATGCTCGACGGCCTCCTCTCGGCGCCTTCCAAATATACTCAGCAGACAATTATCAACGGCGACGATCTGGTGCCTATTATCTCGCTCGCCTCCGTTGCCGCCAAAGTAGAGCGCGACCGCTTGATGAAAAAATTTGCAAAAAAATATCCCGAGTACAGCTTTGAGGAGCACAAAGGCTACGCTACCAAAAAACATCGCGAAGCAATTAGCAAATTTGGTCTCTCTGATATCCACCGCCGCACGTTTTGTAAGGGTATACTTATGTCGCTCATAGCGGCCAAAAATTTGTAAATAATTTATATAAATGGTATAGTGCTTACTTGGTTCGCGTACTTTCGTGCGTAAAAACTGAAGCCCAAGGAAAAAATAGGGGAAGACACACGTGGGTAAAAAAGTAGGAGATCCGTTTGCTCCGTTCAAGTCTGTTCGACCCATGAAGAAGTGGGTCGGCGATTATGGACTTGAAGAAAGTCGCGCCTGTGAGATTTTTTGCAGGCTGCACGGTTCTACAGAGTGCCCCCGCCTGGGGAATCTCTGCAAAAGCTATGAACTCAAGGTTTCCACGTTACCGGAGGTTGCCGCACTTTCGCGGCGATTGACCGGCACGGAATCTCCACGCTCGTAATTGGGCATCGACCCCCGCCTGCATTAGCAGTGCGGGGGTTTGTCTTTTTAGACCTTATTTGGTATAGTCCCTTTATGGTTGTGAGGATGAGACATACTCGGGCGCATACGGCTAACCGCCGTTCGCATCATGCCCTGGCTACCCACTCGCTCGTTAAGTGCGAGTGCGGTACTATGCGTGTCTCTCACCGCGCCTGCCCCTCATGCGGGCGTTACAACGGCAAGGTGGCTGTGGATGTTGCCGCAAAGGCTCAGGCTCGCGCGGAGCGTCGCACCAAAAAAGTTGAGCAAGAAAAAAAGTAAAAAAGGAGGTGCAGGTAAGGGATAAGTGTTTCCTTACTTATGCCGCTCATAGCGGCGCAGGGTATAGAAGGAGAGTTGTTCTTTTTAACATATGGCAAACAGACACCTATCACGATCGGTCGTCCTCCAGACGCTTTTCGAGTTGGACTTTCGCAATACTAATAATAGTGATGCGATGGACACGCTTGAGCATAATGCGGCGGAGTTTGCGCCCTCGGCGGGTGACATGCCCTTTATGCAAAATTTGCTAAAGGGTACTCTCGAGCGCCGGAGCGACTTGGATTTGGTCATAGGCAAAGCGGCGCCCGAGTGGCCGCTTGAGCGCATTGCTCCGGTCGACCGAAACGTGCTCCGCCTCGGGCTCTACGAGCTCCTTTTTGCCGATAGGGAAAAGGTCCCGGCCAAAGTCGCCATCAACGAAGCGATAGAGCTTGCTAAAAGTTTTGGCGGCGAAAACAGCGGCCGCTT
>DATCEW010000049.1:0-5493 GCA_036509865.1 Minisyncoccota bacterium | reverse complement strand
GAGCAATTCGGTTACCGACCTGGTGCTCTCGAATGTCCGGGTATTTGACGTTGACGCGCTTTTTGTATACGGAGCGGCGGCGCTGGTTGTTTTTATTATTGTAGTACTCCTTTTAAATCCCAAACAAATACCGTTTACCCTCTACAGCCTTGCAATCTTTTTTTTAACAAGAGCCGCTTTTATCTCGCTCACGCATGTGGGGCCCTTCCCCACCCATACGCCGATACAGTTTACCAGCGGCATAGGGATATTCCTGAGCCGAGTCTTTTTAGTAGGCGACGACCTCTTCTTCTCCGCTCATACGGGCGTGCCGTTTTTAATGGCGCTGGTATTTTGGCGCCAGCCGCTCTTGCGGTATATATTTCTTGCCGCATCCGCCTTCTTCGGCGCCATTGCGCTCCTCGGCCACATACACTACTCCATAGATGTCGCATCCGCGTTTTTTATCGCCTTTGGCATCTACCACATTACCTTGTGGCTTTTTGAGGAGCATCGCGAGCTCTTTTTGTCGGAGTATTGAGCCCATAAAGATATCCTTACGCCGAGGGGGCCCGCCCTCTTTTTGAGTGACGTGGCCCCCTCGGCTCAAGCTCTTATGTACATAGTGTTACATGTATTTAATAATGCTGTTCGTTTTTTACAACTCTCACACTTTTGGTTAAGTGACAGGTGCACAACTATGCACCTGTAGGATAAAATGGCGTATAATAACTGCATGGAAGGCCTCTCTAATTATGAGAAGGAAGTTCGCCCGTGGGGCGATTTTGAGCGCTTTACCCTCAACGAGCCGTGCACCGTTAAAATAATTACCGTCAGTCCTAACGAGGAGTTGAGTTTGCAGCAGCATGAGCATCGCGATGAAAATTGGAAGATTCTCAAAGGCTCCGGCGAGGTAACGGTCGGCGATGTACACACCGCAGTAAACCCCGGCGATGAGTTTTTTGTCGCACGACACACTAATCACCGCATTGCGGGCGGCCCCAATGGATTGCAGTTTCTTGAAATAGCGCTTGGTGCATTTGACGAAAACGACATTACCCGCCTTGAAGACAAGTATGGGCGCGTCTAAGAAAAACGCTTATGTAATATGCTCACTCTATTGTTACTCATAGCTGCTCTTTGTTTAATACTTCTTGCGATCTTTTTTTGGTGGTTATTTGGCGGGAAAAAGAGCCCGGAGGCCCTGGTGCTCGGCCGCGTTGCGCAAAACCCCGTATTGGGGCCCGTCGCCTCAAGCTGGTGGGAGTCTCAGGCTGTTTTTAATCCGGCGGCGATAGTCGACGGCGGCCGAGTGCATCTTTTTTATCGCGCACTCGGGGCCGACGGCATCTCCCGCATCGGCTACGCATCGAGCGCCGACGGCATCAATTTTGACCGGAGGCTCCCTTACCCTGTGTATGCCGCCGAGAGTGCAGGAGAGGCAAAAGCGCATCGCCCCTTTACTTCTCCCGCACGGCTAACCTACGACACCGTCTCGTATGCCTCAGGCGGCGGCTGGGGCGGCTGCGAGGACCCGCGCGCGGTCAAGATAGACGGCCGCGTATACCTTACCTTTAACATGTTCAACGGATGGAACTGCATGCGTGTTGCATATACCTCGATAGACAAAGACAACTTCTCCGCCTCGCAGTGGCTATGGGAGCGTTTTGCATACCTCTCGCGCACCGGAGACCGGCAAAAAAACTGGATCCTCTTCCCTGAAAAAATAAACGGTAAGTTTGCTCTCTTTCATAATCTCGACAAAGGCGACCCGGCTCGCGTGCATATTGCGTATCTCGATGCACTTGATGCGTCCGAGGCGCCCGCGCCCGAGGAAGCTCCAGATCCCCAGCAACTCCCCGACCACCACGTTGCCTGGCACCACCGGACGCGCAGCGCCTCGGCGCCGCCGATAAAAACGCCCAGGGGATGGCTGCTGCTTTATCACGCTTCCGAGCCAAAAGAACCTCATATAGGCTACAAACTGGGCGCGCTGCTCCTCGACCTCGACGACCCGACAAAAGTCTTGTATCGCTCGCACAATCCAATACTCGAGCCAAAAGAGTGGTACGAAAACGACTGGAAGCCCGGTGTCATATATGCAAGCGGCGCGGTAGTGTTTGGCGACGACCTCATCGTCTATTACGGCGGCGGCGATAAATATATTGCAGCCGCAAAAACAAACCTGGCCGAATTTTTGCAAAAATTAATAAGCCAAGAAAATAAAGTATACTAATATTATATGTACGTCATCCGCCGAAGCTCGCACAACCCGCTTATCGCTCCCACCAATGATAAAGAGTGGGAGTCTCGCGGCACCTTTAACCCAAACCCCGTGCAAGTGGGCAAAATTACGCACCTGCTATATCGGGCGCTCAGCCGCCCCGATGCGCTGCTCGCTCCCGGCGGTCTCTCTACTATCGGCAAAGCGCTTACCATCGACGGCACCCACTTCCAAAACCGGCGCCAGTTTATCGTGCCTACCGAGGAGTGGGAAAAATACGGATGCGAGGACCCGCGCGCAACTTTTTTTGAAGGCAAATATTACATTTTTTACACGGCGCTGGGCGGGATGCCCTTTGGCCCCGGCAATATCAAAGTTGCCTGCGCCATCTCTAAAGACCTTGAATCAATCGAAGAAAAGCATCTTATCACGCCGTTTAATGCCAAAGCTATGGCGCTCTTCCCCGAACGCATTGGCGGCAAAATCACGGTTATCGTTACCGTCCACACCGATGAGCCGCCGGCGCGCATTGCGATTGCCCAATGCGACAAGATAGAAGAGCTCTGGGACTTGGGCTTTTGGGAAAAATGGCATGCTGAGCTGGAGTCGCACATCGTAAACCCTTTGCGCTTTGAGCACGACCACGTGGAGGTGGGCGCGGTGCCTATAAAAACCAAAGACGGCTGGCTCCTCTTTTACTCCTACATTCAAAACTATTTCGGCGGAGGCGAGCGCGTGTTTGGCGTTGAGGCTCTCCTGCTCGATGTAAAAGACCCCGAGCAAATTGTCGGCCGCACTAAAGGGCCTATCATGGTGCCGGAGGAAATTTACGAGAAGTACGGCATCGTGCCCGACATTGTCTTCCCCTCCGGGGCATTGCTCCAAAAAAACGGCCGATTAGACCTCTACTACGGCGGCGCCGACACGGTGTGTGCACGCGCCTCGCTTAACTTGCCCGACCTGCTGTGTGCGCTGGTGCCCAAGCACCGCGTTGAGCTCGCCGTACGCGTTAAAGAAAACCCTATCATGAGGCCTCTTGCCGAGCATGCATGGGAAAAAAAGGCCGTGTTTAATACCGCAGCACTCGATATAAACGGCACCATCCATCTGCTGTACCGCGCCATGGGCGACGACAACACCTCGGTCATTGGCTACGCGGCGACCAAAAACGGCATCAAAATTACCGAGCGCGATGCAGAGCCGGCATACAAGCCGCGCGAAGGCTTTGAGACAAAAAAAGGCGGCCCGACAAGCAACTCCGGTTGCGAGGATCCGCGCCTGACGCAAATCGGCACTACCATATACATGATGTATACCGCCTACAACGGCGTCGACTCAACGCGCGTAGCCATCACCTCCATATCGGTTAAAGACTTTTTGGCAAAACGCTGGGATAAATGGAGCGCGCCCATGCTTACCACGCCTGACAATGTCAACGACAAGGACACGGGCCTCTTTCCCGAAAAGATAAAGGGCCAGTACATGCTGCTGCATCGCATCGACCCGCAGCTGTGCGCCGACTTTCTTGATACGCTCGATTTTAACAAAACACGCCTCACCCGCTGCGTCGAGATAATGAGCCCGCGCGCCGGCATGTGGGACTCGGTAAAAATCGGCATTGCCGGGCCTCCCATTAAAACCCCCAAGGGCTGGCTGCTCATTTATCACGGTGTCTCCAAGACATCGACCTATCGCCTGGGCGCGGTGCTGCTCGACCTAAAAAATCCTTCGGTAGTGCTCTCCCGCTCGGTAGACACCATCCTTGAGCCCATTGAGGAGTACGAGCGCGTGGGCGTCGTGCCAAGGGCCGTTTTCTCATGCGGGACTATTTTGCGCGATGATACGCTCTTTATTTACTACGGCGGCGCCGACACCGTGGTGTGCCTTGCTAAAATGTCCCTCAAAAAGCTCTTAAAAATACTGCTGCCGGATAACCTTTAACCGCTTGCTCTAAAACCTATGGATTTTAAGCCGAAGCTTGCAGCGTTTGACCTCGACGGCACTCTTGCGGCAAGCAAAGAGCGCATGAGCGCAGACATGGGCGAGCGGCTCGCCAAGCTGGTACAAAAAATGCCGGTTGCCGTGATGTCAGGGGCAGGCTTCCCCCAGTTTGAAAAGCAGTTTTTGCCCGCACTGCCCAGCGACACGGCGCTTGAGCGGCTCTATATCTTTGCCGACAATGCGGCGCAATGCTGGCAGTATAGACACGCTGCGTGGCAGACCGTGTACGACCATGCTTTTACCCCAGAGGAAAAAGAGCACATCATGGGCGTCCTTACCGATGCTCTTGCCGAGGTCGGCCTCTCAAACACACCGGTGCGCGTGTGGGGCGAGCGCATCGAGGACCGCGGCGCTGAAATCGCCTTTTCGCCCCTCGGGCAGCAAGCGCCCCTTGATGAAAAAGAAGCGTGGCATAAAGATCACAACGACGTGCGAAAGCGCCTGCACGAGGTGCTGGAGCAAAAATTGCCGGACTTTGCCAATGCCATGGGCGGTCTTACCACGATAGACATCACTCGCAAAGGCATTACCAAGGCGTTTGGCATCCGCGAGCTGGTCAAACTTACCGGCATATCGGTCTCCGAGATGCTCTATATCGGCGACGCGCTTGAGGAGGGCGGCAACGACTATGTGGTCGTCGAGACCGGCGTCAAAACCCGCGAGGTCTTCGGCCCCGACGAAACCGCAAAACTAATTGAGGAGATACTCCCACATAAAACACTGTAACATCTGAGGGCTGGTTACAAAAAACTCCCGCAGATTGCGGGAGTTTTTTGATACTTCTTTTTTATCTACGAGGAGATTACGTATTTCCTCTGGTATCCCTACCATCTTGGTAGCGCCTATACAAGTAGTAGGCGGCTATAATGAGGAGCAAAAGTAACAATAGCCACCATAGCCATGTACTACTGAAACTAAAGCCTGCGGCAGCAACTGCTGCAGCCTGGCCTGTGTTTGAGGTGCCTGCGCCCAATGTAGTGGCAAGAGGCAAGGAGGTAATGCTAGCGCCACTCCCTATTGTGCCTCCTTGTTGCCCTGTACCTCCACGGCCGCCTGTAGCTGCACCCGAGCCCGTCGAGGCACCGAGCACGAGGCCTTGCGGTGAGAGTGAGCCGGAACCGCTGCCGGTGCCACCAGTGCCGCTGGTAGACTCTGTGCCTCCACTACTCCCGCTCCCTCCTCCGCCACCGCCCGAGCCTCCCCCTGTGGAGCCGCCCGTGACCGTGCCGGAGATAGTATTACCGCCGGAGCCCCCTGTACTGCCGCTCAACGTACCGGAGGTTGTTGAG
>DATCEW010000048.1:0-4232 GCA_036509865.1 Minisyncoccota bacterium | reverse complement strand
TACTTTGAGTAGCGTGACATCTCCTGCCACCGATACTACAAGAGTGCGTTTGTCTATTAGTGCGTTATGTTTTTTGCAAAGCTGCGCGCTGGTAATAGCTTCAAGCATTTTTTTAGACTCCTCTATCGTTTCGTCATAATTGGGATGCCCTTTTGCAAACAGGATGCGCGAGAGCGAGATGCTCGCTTGCTGGCGCGTGTCTTGTGCCGCCAAAGTAAGGTTGGAAAGCTCGCGCTGCCGCAGTACTGCGAGCTCTTTCTCCGGGAAGGACGGCTCGGTTATACACTCGGCAACAAGAGCTAACAGTGTAGGCAGATGCACCGTGCGCACCCGACCGCTAAAAATAAGCCGCTCATCGCTGATGCTAAATTGGAGCATTGCCGCCATAGAGTCAAGCAGTAGCTGTATGTCTTTTTTAGTGTGCTTTTTGGTGCCCTCAAGCAGCATGAGCGCGTGTATGCGCGCAAGCTCGCTGCTGCCCCATGCCCGAGTACCGCCCTTGATGCTGCCCACAAAAGAAACCGAGCCTTTAGTAGGAAAATAGGTCACGAGTGCTTTAGCACCCCAGGCAAACTTTTTTTCTTTTATAAGAGATCTATACATATTATTGCGTGAGTAACCCGGCAGTCTCTTTTGATGTATTAAAATATTTTTTAGCCACGCGCTTAATGTCGACGGGAGTCGTTTTTTTAACCGCCTGTTCTATTTTATACGCAAGCGCCCAGTCGCCGGCGGAGGTAGACTCTGACACTGTCCTGATTTCGTTAAACACGCCGTCCGTACTCGCACTCCCCTCGGCAAGCACGCGCTCACGAGCATGGGCAAGCTCCTCATGCGTCACCCCCCGCTCGCCTACTGCCTCTATCTCTTTTCGCATAGCGGCAGCTACCGCTTTGGGCGAGTTGCCGCTTGCACACTGAGCAATAAAATTGGTAAAGCCCTCATCAAAAAGCGGGTGGCAAAAGGTGGAGACCTCGGATGCCAAGCCGGTATTTACCAGTGTTTGCTCCATCCGGCTTGAGTAGCCTCCCGCCATTATGGTAGAGAGCAGCAGGACAGCGGGAAAATCTTTGTGCGTGCCCCTCGGCACTTTGTAAGAGAGTTCTGCGACCGATACACCCATGTGTTTTTTGAGCGAGACGCTACGAGCTGATTTTTGCTCGGGCTCTTGTACCGTAAGCGCGGGTATCGGGTACGGCGACATAGAGATAGGCCCAAATTGTTTTAATACCTGCGCTTGCACCCCTCTCCATGAGACATCTCCAAATACCGAGAGCGTTGCATTATTTGGCCAATAAAACATATCATAAAACTCACGCAATTTTTTGGCGGTAGAGCCCTCGATATCCTCTTTAAGGCCGATGGTGGGTATGCGGTAGGGATGCTTGGTAAACACTTTGTACAGCACCTCTTCGTCTAAAAGTTCAAACGGATTATTGCGTGAGCGCTCATACTCATTGCGCACGACCGTCATCTCGCTCGCCAAGTCGGCGTCATTAAAAAGCGAGCCGCGCATACGGTCGGCCTCCAGCTCAAGCGCCTCACGCACGCGCTCTTTAGGCACCAGCTCAAAGTAGTTGGTGCGGTCGAGCCAGGTGGTGGCGTTGATATACGCGCCAAACCATTCGAGATAGTTAGTTATCGCGTTGCCGTTTGCCTTATTAAATTTTTTGGAGTCTTTAAATAAAAGATGCTCGAGTATGTGGGTGGCTCCCGTGTGTCCCTTAGCCTCATTGCGCGAGCCCACGTGGAAGGTAACGCACACCGCCACCACGGGAGCCGCGCTCTCCTTTTTATAGAGTACGCGCAAGCCGTTTGAAAGACGGTACTCATCTATGCCAAAAGCACTGCCGATTTTTTTAATGGAAAATGCTTTCATGCAGATGCAGGATACCGCATTTTGCTATGAGAGCCAATCGATAGGTTTTTTGCCGTGCTCTACCAAGTAGGCGTTGGCTTTGCTAAACGGTTTGGAGCCAAAAAATCCGTTGTAGGCGGAGAAGGGCGATGGGTGTGCTGACTCTAACACCAAATGTTTACTACGGTTGATGTGTGCGCCTTTAGCTTTGGCGTAGTTGCCCCACAAGATAAACACTATGTGCTCGCGCTCATCGGAGAGCGCCTTCATAGCTGCGTCGGTAAACTCCTCCCAGCCTTGGTGCTGATGCGAGCCTGGCGTGCTACCACGCACCGTGAGCGTGGCATTTAGCAGTAGCACTCCTTGCTCGGCCCACCTCGATAAGTCTCCACCCTTCTTCGGCAAGGCATCCAAGGGCAAGTCGCAATCTACCGAAAGCTCCTTGAAAATATTTTGGAGCGAGGGCGGCAATTTTACGCCCTCGCCCGCCGCAAAGCTCAGGCCATTAGCCTGGCCCACACCATGGTACGGGTCTTGGCCGAGTATCACCACCTCTACTTTATTAAATGGACACAACTCGAATGCTCTAAAAATGTTTTTTGGCGGTGGATACACCGTAGCGGTTTTGTACTCGCTTTTGACAAAGGTGGTCAGCTTTTCAAAATAGGGCTTGCCAAACTCCCCTTCCAAAGCCTCCTTCCAACTCTGTTCTATCTTTACGTCCATGTCTTTAGTATACAAAATTAGCGGTACCCTTCCTCGCGCAAGAGCTCGGCTTTGCGGTTTGGGCCGCCGCGATTGTAGTTGCCAACTTTGCCGTCTGCACGCACTACACGATGGCATGGGATCTTGGGGTTGTAGTTATTGGCCATAAACATCCCCACGGCACGCGATGCGCCCGGCTTGCCTGCTTTTTTGGCAACTTCACCATAGGTCATCACTTTACCTTTAGGGATTTTTGCAACGACAGCGTACACACGCGCGGCAAATGCAGAGGTAAAGCGCTTACCCTTTGGGGTGTTAGAAGAGGTGCGCGGTTGCGGGGATGTCTTCTTCAATTGTTTCATGTTTTGCTAATTTAGTTTTGTCGATTGGTTTTGGCACCGTTGGCTCCTCGAGTGCCGCAGGCATACTCGACATGCTGGGCGCAAAGTTTTGCAATGCTTTGCCCACTACCTCGCGATAGCGGCAATAGTCGCAACTCTCGCCCGCCGAGGGCAACGCATCGCTATCAAGACAAGCTTTTAACGCTACCAACGTGCCGTCTACCCAGTCGGTCGAGCCGGTGTATGGTACGAGCGTTAACTCAAAATCAAGCCTGCCGTCGAACGCCTCTCTGTCTTTGGTGGCGTTGGCATAAAACCAGTAGCCGGTGTCAGAAACTTTGAAACCGTTTTGGCGCAGGAGCCATTGGTAAATCTCCAGCTGGCGTTTATAGCCTCGATGCCAGTCTTCGTCGAGGCTCTCTATGCGGCCGTCCTTGCTGGTGGCTTTGTAGTCGATAACGATAAGCTCGCCCGTCCTATTGACCCATATGTCATCAACGCCTCCGCGCACGGTAAGACCGGTTGCCTTGTGTACTGTTTTTACACCTTGGCTTAAAGCGTTGCGCCACTCATCCATTTGAGCGTGTGCGAGCGGTATGGCATCGAGGCCGTAGGCTGCCGCAAGCGGGTGCTGTGTGCCGCTGGCACGATGAGCATCAAGCTCTTTTTTAAGCAACGCGTCTACGGCACTGTTGAGGTTAAAGGGAAAGCCGGGCGGCCGGGCGGTGCCTAATTTATTGTCGATATAAAAACAGCGGGCACACTCCATAAAAAGATCTATCTTGGAGCGAGACAGGGTCCATTTAGGGCCGCCGTAGTTATAGTCGGTTTTGCGATTTGGCTTGTAGTATTGGCTCATAAGGGCAACGTTTGCCCCATTGTACCTCGCTAGTCCTTTCCTGTCCTGTATTTGGCGCGTATGCTGTTTTCAAACGGAAGCAAAAGCGTGAGTATGAGCACCGCAAGTATCGCCGCCGAGAGAGCCAGAAAACTAAAACCAAAACCTGCGGTCATCCCGAGGGCGGCAGCAACCCACAAGCCCGCCGCGGTAGTGAGCTCAACCGGATGCTCTCCCCTAAACACTGCCAAACCGGTGCCGAGGAAGCCGACCCCGAGCACCACGTTGCTGGCTACTTGAAGCGGATTGACGCCGGAGAACATAGACAACTGATAGCTCGCAAGCACGCTTACCATCACAAACAGCGCCGAGCCCATGCTCACCAGCGCATAGGTGCGCATGCCCGCATGCTTGCCGGCGATTGAGCGCTCGATCCCGAGCGCGGCGCCAAGCGCTGCGGCAAGAAACAACCGCCACACGAGCGTGATTT
>DATCEW010000047.1:0-8446 GCA_036509865.1 Minisyncoccota bacterium | reverse complement strand
TTTTCTTTTTGGGGATACAACAAATGCATAGCATCTATGACGCCTCCATGCGTTGTTATAAGTATGGTTTTGTCTTGATGCTTTTCTTTCACTTCCTCAATAAATTTTGTCACCCTTTGTTTAAGGTCGTCTGATGACTCTCCTCCAAAAGAGCGATAATCAAATACTGCCCTCCTGTCTTTTTCGTGCACATCAGTATCGGCAGTTTCAATCTCAATTTCTGACCAGAGTTTGCCCGCTAAACTTCCATATTTAAGTTCTTTTATGTAATCATTAAACTGAATATCTATATTGAGTTTTTTGTTGAGTATGTTCGCTGTTTGGTGCGCTCTTTTAAGTGGGGACGAAATAATAAAATGTATGTTGTCCGGCAAATGTTGAGCAGCCTCCTCAACTTGCCGCACGCCTTCGTCATTGAGGGGCGCGTCTATTTCTTGTCCTTGTGGCCGGCCTTGTTTATTAAAATCAGTTTGGCCATGGCGTATAAAAAATAGATGCATATTTATTATTCTACCCTATCGGTAGGTGTGAAACGGCTTGAGGAGGTTTTACAAAACACCGCTCTGTTTAACCAATCTACCTGATTAACTAGTGTTTACGCTCTCTATATTGCAGTGCTTCGAGGATGTGCGGCTCTTTTATTTTTTGCGCACCTTCGAGGTCGGCTATCGTTTGCGCGACTTTTATCACGCGATGAAATGCGCGCGGAGAGAGTGCCAAGCGCGTGCCGGCTTTTTCCAATGTTGCGCGCACGAGCGGGTCGAGCGGTACAAACTCCTCGAGCTCGCGCGGGCTCAAATCACTATTTGTTTTGCCGATTGTTTTGTAACGCGCCGCTTGGCGCTCGCGCGCTTGCTTAACTATGTTGCGCGCAGCCAATGTCTCACTTCCCTTTTGAGATTTTTTACCGAGCTCGCCGAGCTCGATAGGCCCCATCTGCATCCACAGGTCGATGCGGTCGGCGATGGGCCCTGATATTTTGCGCCGATATTTTTCGAGCGTAATGGGCGTGCACGTGCACGCGATTTCCGGATGGCCGTAGTTGCCGCACGGGCACGGGTTCATCGCGGCAATCAGCGTAAAGCGAGCGGGGAATATTGCGGTGCCTTTTGAGCGCGCAATCGATATCACTCGGTCTTCAAGCGGCTGCCGCAAAGCCTCTATCACTCGCCTATCAAACTCAGGGAACTCGTCTAAAAATAAAACTCCTTTATGCGCGAGCGTTGCCTCGCCTGGGCGCGGCGTCGCTCCCCCGCCGACTATGGAAACATACGATGAGGTGTGATGCGGCGCGCGTATCGGCGGCATCGTCATCAGCTCGCCACGCAGCGTGCCGGCAACCGAGTGGATGCTGTTGACCTCGAGCATCTCCTCAAAGCTGAGCGGCGGGAGTATTGAGGCAAGAGCACGCGCGAGCATCGTTTTGCCGGTGCCGGGCGGCCCCGATAGGCCGAGGTTGTGCCCGCCTGCCGCGGCAATAATAGCCGCGCGCTTGGCGCTCTCCTGCCCGCGGATATCCTCAAACGCAAACTGCGTCTCAATGTTACTTGCCTCAAGTTTTGTTTGGAGCGCTGGCACCAAACGCTTTGCCTGTTTTTTCTCCTCAGTGTTTTTCTTTTTCGTATCCAAATGCTCAATGATTTCGCGCAATGTCTCTACGCCGTACACGGTGATGCCGGGCACCAGCGCCGCTTCCCTCTCATTTTCTTTCGGGACAAACACGGCGCGTCTCCCTCTTTTTTTAGCATCGGCAACGAGCGGCAAAATGCCGCGTACGGGGCAGAGGTGTCCGTCGAGCGAGAGCTCGCCGATAAAAAGATACGGCTCCGGATCAAAGCGGATATCGTCGGATGCAAGCAGATAGGAAATTGCAATCGGCAAGTCAAACATCGGCCCCTCTTTTTTTAAATCGGCAGGCGCGAGCGAGATAACGATTTTTTGATTGCGGCTTTTGGGCGAGTCAAAGCCCGAGTGTTTTATCGCGGCCGACACTCTGTCGCGCGACTCCTCAACCGATTTGTCGGGCAAACCAACCAAAGTAAAAGCGTGGAGCCCCCTTGAGAGGTCTGTCTCGATTGAAACCAAGTGAGGCGTGAGCAAAGAGGTCTGAGCCCCATAAACCTTGGCGTATTGCATGTTGCAAAGGAGCTTACCAAAACCGCAAAACAAAACAAGCCTGCGTTTAAGCAGACTTGTTTGGCTCTACTTTATTTATTTTTTACAGCTTTGAGTCGACGTGCTCTTTGCAGGTGCGGGCTGCGGGGTTGGCTTCCATGCGATCTTCCTCTATTGCAATGTCACACACCTCGCAGGTGCCGTAAATATTTTCGTCTATCTTCTCGAGCGCATGCTTGACCTCGCCATAGCGGCTCTCAAGCGGCTCTATCTCGGCTTGATGCTCGCCATATTCCTCTTGGTTGTCAGCAAGCTCGTCATCCTCGGTGGCGGTAGAGTCGAGGTCGGTAGTTGCCGCCTCCCACTCCCCTGTCTCGGGGTTCTTCCACCCCAGCTCATCGAGCTCTTTTGTGAGTGTCTTTAATTCGTCCTCAAGCTTCTTTTTAAAATGGTCGGTATTCATATGGGCACCAGTATACACTATTCCTTTTATTTTTTACTGCCCGCTTGGTATCGGCGTGACCGGCGCTTGCTGGAGCCTTGAGATTACTTCGCGCAGGGTGGCGTCGTTGGTGGTTATCACCAAGGTATTGCGGTCGAGGAAGGTCCACAGCAGGCTGATGTCCCCCGTGCTGTTTTGTATCACACGCGCATCGTGGTTTTCCACAATTTTATCGACAAAACCGCTTTGTAAAAATTCTACGGGAGCAGTTGAGGTGGCGACCCCTTGCTCGGGGATATGCGCGGCGGGCGTATAGTCAAAGAGTGGAGACAAATCTTGCTGCATATACGGCTCCCACGCGAGCATGCTGGCGTAGGCCTGCTCGTATGAGTCGACGCTCAGGATAAGAAAAGGTTGGTTGTTGTTGTACACATGCACGCCAAGGAGATACATTGGGCGCAGGGTAAGCAGCAAGTTTTGCGGCATGTTTGGCGCAATGAGCGTAAAAAAACTTTGCGCATCCACAGGCAAAAGCGTTTGCCCGTTGGTTGATGAGGCAACGGTAACCAAGAGCTGCGAGATAAGGCCGATTGAGAGCGATGTTGCTTGTTTGGCCGCCGTGAGGCTCGACATGAGATTGCCGCGTGTAGTGTCGGGAAGAATCGTAATAACCTTGGTGTCGTCTACGGCAATAAAAGGAGCGGCAATCGGTTGCGGCATGCTTACCGAGGTGGGGCGCTCTACTATATAGGCGAGCGCACCCGATGCGGCTACCAACAGCAAAAAGCCGAGCCCGTAAAAGGCAATATTTTTAAACAGTGACAGGTTAAGCCGTATCGTGTGTTTTTTATTACCGGCCTCGGCGTCGGTGTGCTGCGAGCCTCGACGCTCGGCCTCCGCCGCAGCAATAGTGAGCATCGAAACATTTTTGTCTTTGACTAAGTCCTCGATATCGCGCTGATAGGTCTCTATTGGCTGGACCATAGACTCTTCTTCTTTTTTTGGCGGCGGTATGCTCGGTATCTCGGTTTTAGGCTCGGATACTGTTGGAGTTAGTGTCGCTTGCCGCTCTTGCTCAAGCAAGATACCCGCATTAATGCGCTGCGCGCTCGCGGGGGTTGCGCCCGGAGTTTCTTTTTTAGGCAAGAGTATTTTGCCTAAGTCGAAAGGATTTTTTGCCTCGTTTTGTGACGCGACGTCCTTATTAGGCGTCGCGTCGAGGCGGCCTTGAGGTATGATTTCCGTTGGTTCCATTGGGGTTTGTTGATGCGGTAAGGCCTTTGCGCGTCGCGAAGTCCGGGTCGGCAGCCTTTATCGAGAGATTGATGCGGCCTTTTTCGTCTATCTCCTTTATCATAACCCGCACGTGCTCCCCCACGCTAACCGCCTGTGCAATACTGTCGATGCGAAACGGCGCAATTTCCGACACGTGCACGAGGCCTTCGGCATCTTTGCCCGGGCCGATGCGCACAAACGCACCAAAGTCCATCATGCGGGTTACTTCCCCATCGTATATTTCGCCCGGCTTGTATTCTTTGACCAGCGCCTCTATCATCGCCTTGGCTTTTTCGGCGGTGCCGCCTTTGCCTGTGATAAATATCGAGCCGTCATCCTCAATGGTGATATCGCTCACTGCCGTTACATCTTTAATGCCGTTGATTGTTTTGCCGCCGCCGCCGATAACGAGGCCGATCTGGTCGGGGCGCACGTGCATGGTGATAATTTCCGGAGCGCGAGGCGATATGGCGCCCCGTGGCGCCGCTATCTCTTTTTCTATCACCTCAAGTATCTGCAGGCGCGCCGCTTTGGCGCCTGCGAGCGCCTCAATAAGTATAGGCACCGGTATGCCATCGAGTTTAATATCCATCTGTATGGCGGTAATACCATTGCGCGTACCCGCTACTTTAAAGTCCATGTCTCCAAACTCGTCCTCCGGCCCTTGGATGTCGGTGAGCACTTTATATTTTTTATCTTGAACAAAATTATCCGACAGCATCAGCCCCATCGCGATGCCGGCAACTGGAGCGATAATTGGCACGCCGCCGTCCATGAGCGCCAGCGTCGAGGCGCACACCGAGCCCATCGAGGTGGAGCCGTTGGAGGCAAAGCACTCGGAGACAAGGCGTATGGTGTAGGGGAAGGTTGAGGCATCCGGTATCACGGCACTCAGCGCTTTTTCGGCCAAGGCGCCGTGCCCTATCGCGCGGCGGTTTATCCCGCCCATGCGGCCGGTCTCCCCCGCCGAGTACGGCGGGAAGTTGTAATGGTGCATAAAGCGTTTTTTAACATCGTGGCTTTCGATGCTGTCGATAATCTGCGAGTCGCCCGGCCCGCCGAGCGTGAGCGCGCTAAACACGTGCGTGCCTCCGCGGTAAAAGATGCCCGAGCCGTGGAGTATCGGCGAGATGCCGCCCGCTTTTGCAAACAACGGGCGCACCTGGTCGAAGCGACGGTTGTCGGCGCGCTTGCCGTCCTCTACCGCGCCTCGATGTATCTCCTCGTCTACTTTGTCTTCAAAAAATCTTTTGGCGACGCCTCCGCTTACCTCGGCAAGGGCCTCGTTGGACTTCACTCCAATCATCCACTCGTCTTGCACCGCGTGTATGGCATCTTTGCTCGGGAGCCCGCAAAACACCGCTGCGCTTAATTTTTGTTTAAACTCACTTTCAAAAAGCTCAACTAGGGCCGCTGGCAACTCCGGCTTGGCTGCCTCGCGCTTTGCAGTGCCTATTTCGGCAATGATCTTTTTTTGCCACGCGAGTATCGCGTCGTGCTCGGCTACGGCGCGGACAAACCCTGCGGCAATATCATCCTCACTCGCTTGCTGCGCGCCCACCTCTATCATGTTGATAGTGCTGTCCTTGCCGCATGCAAGTATCTCAAGCACCATCTCTTTAGCTCCGCGCTCGGTAAATGTAGGGTTGATTACATAGTCGCCTTTGCCCTGCATGCCGATGCGCACGGCGGCAACCGGCCCGCCCCACGGGATGTTGGAGGTGGCAAGCGCGAGCGATGCTGCATTGACGGCCACCATGTCCGGATCCTCCTCATCGATGGCAAGCACGGTAATGATCACTTGCACCTCATTGCGCAAATGTTGCGGAAAGAGCGGGCGGATAGTCCTGTCGACAACGCGGCCCGAGAGTATTGCCTGCTCGCTCGGCCTGCCCTCGCGGCGCATAAAGCGGCTGCCGAGTATCGCGCCAGCGGCGTAAAAACGCTCCTCGTAATCCACTGTAAGTGGGAAGTAGTCGATATCATCGCGCGTGCGCGAGGATATAACTGCGGTAGCCAACACTGCCGTGTTGCCGTAGCGCAGCAGCACCGAGCCGTTTGCCTGCTCTGCTAAGTCGGTAAACTCGGCCACCATTCGTTTGCCGCCCACCTCCAACGTAAAACTTTTGCTTTGCATATTTGCTTACTGTACGCCAAAGGCAATCAAAACAAAAGCCCCGCTCGAGAAATCGAGCGGGGTCCGCGCCTATCTCAGTTTATTTCTCGTTTTCGGAGTCGTCATAGACCTCGGTGCCTATGTCTATACCCTCGTCGGCTGTCTCTTCTCTTTTGTTGTCGGTACTCTCGTCTTGGTGCTCGTTACCTGAGCCAAAGTTGGGTATCCAGCCGCCCTTCCCTCCTCCCCCGCGATAGTTTATAAGATAATTTTTTGGGTTATCACACATGTCGACAAAGTCGTCGACCACCTCTTTAAGCTGGCCCGAGGATGATTTACCAAAGGAGATAACCTCAACCTGCGTGCCGTGGTTGTAGCGCAAGTACTCCACAAGCGGGACAAAGTCGCCGTCGCCGGTGGCTAAGACCACGGTATCGAGCTTTTGTGCCATTGCAATGGCGTCTATCGCCATCCCGATGTCCCAGTCGGCTTTTTTGGCGCCGCCGGCAAATATGCGGATATCTTTAACCTTGGTCTCGATGCCGATCTTGTTGAGCGCTTCAAAAAAGCCGCGCTCCTCCTCAGACTCGGTGCGGATAACGTAGGCAACAGCCCTAATAAGCTGCCGGCCCGCGAGTGCCTCTTTTACGACATTGCCGAAGTTAACCTTGGCTTTGTATAAGTTTTTTGCGCTGTGATATAAATTTTGCGTATCTATAAAAATGCCGACACGCTGGCTTTTATGCTTGATGATTGCCATAAAAAATTAAAATGAACCTGCTGATAAAAATGCTTTACTCTATAAAACAAAAAAACGACTACTACTATAGATTAAAAGTAGCACGCTTCATCTATCTATACGATGAAGCGTCTAAAAAAGGTGCGCTTATTTTTTAAGGCCGAGTTTTTTAACAAGCGCGTTGTAACGCTTCTTGTCGCTGCCTTCCAAATATTTTAAATGCGTGCGGCGGTCTGCAACCATCTGCAAAAGTCCGCGGCGCGAGTGCTTGTCTTTGAGATGTTTTTTTAAATGGAGCGCGAGCTCGTCTATTTGTTTAGACAAAAGGGCAACCTGGACCTCCGGCGAGCCGGTGTCCTTGTCATGTAGGGCCGATTCCTTGATAACGGCCGTCTTTTTCCTCTTGGTAAGCATGGCGCATATGGTAGCACAGGCTCCACATTTTTGCAAGAGGTTGGGTAAATCGTGCTAAAATTGTGCGACACATGGCCAAGCAAGATCTTAAAGAGCTCAAATCCCAGTTTCTCGAATATTTGGAGATAGAGAAGGGCCGCGGGATTAAAACGGTCGAGAATTACGACCGGTATCTCACGCGTTTTTTGACGTACACCCAAGCAACGAGCCCTTCAAGCATCACCGAGCAGATGGTGCGCGAGTTTCGCCTGCACCTCAACCGCCAGCCGGGCACGAGCGGCACAATGAAGCTCAAGACGCAAAACTATTACATGATTTCGCTCCGCGCGTTTTTAAAGTTTTTGCGCAAGCGCGACGTGGAGTCGCTCAATCCGGAGCGCATCGAGCTTGCCAAGGTCGGCCAGCGCGACCTCGACCTTATCTCAAGCCAAGAGCTCGGGCGCTTGCTCGATGGGCCAAAGGAAAATACGGTGCAGTCGCTCCGCGATAAAGCGATACTTGAGCTTTTTTTCTCCACGGGCCTGCGCGTCTCCGAGTTGTGCTCGCTTAACCGCGACCTCGACCTCTCGCGCGACGAGTTTTCTATCCGTGGCAAGGGCGAGAAGGTGCGCGTCGTCTTCCTCTCCCCTCCCGCCAAGGCCGCGATAAAAGAATATCTAAACAAGCGCGGCGATATCGACGACGCTCTTTTTATACAAGTGGGTAAAACGGCTAAGACGGCGAAGGGCTCTAAAGATTTGCGTATCACTCCCCGCTCGATCGAGCGTATCGTTAAAAAATATGCCACGCTGGCCGGCATAACGCGCAAAGTAACGCCGCACGTCATCCGCCACTCCTTTGCCACCGATTTGCTCGAGAGCGGCGCCGACCTGCGCAGCGTGCAAGCGCTCCTCGGCCACGCCAACATAGCCACCACGCAGGTCTACACCCATATCACCGACAAACACCTAAGAGAGGTCCACCAAAAATTCCACGGTCAACGGAGAAAATAAAAACCGCCCTGGTGGGGGCGGCCTGATTTCTGAAGAACGATGTGTAGTTGGCGCAGCAACCTTTTTGGGTAAAGTGTCACCCACACGGGTTATGGTCCCTTGCGCACGATAGCAGTTAGGCTTGTCTACGCCTTCGCGCTGCACGCATACCAAGCAATCGCCGCCGTTGGTCGACCATCGACAACGATAGCCAACCGGCCGCACTCCCGATGGTCCAGTTATCGTGCAGGTTATCTGACCAAAAAACGTGTGCGTTGCTTGGCCGTCATATTTGTGGATCACTTGCGGTGTTGGCTGCAATGATGCACTGCCTTGGTAAGAGGTAGTCACACCGCTTATGGTGGTAAGCGAAA
>DATCEW010000046.1:0-8245 GCA_036509865.1 Minisyncoccota bacterium | reverse complement strand
GCCGAGAGATTGCGTATGTTAAATGCGTTGCCGCCTTTTATCTCGAGCGAGCCTCTGTCTTTTTCGCGCCGCGCCTCGGGCACGGGCACCGCCTTTTCCCCCCTTAGGTAAGCGAGCGTCACCGAGCCGCTATCATTTTTTTTAGCCGTCAGCAATTTTTCCAAATAATCGGCAACGACTATCTCGCCGCCGTGCACGCCGGCGCCGGGGCCGATGTCTACCAAATAATCGCCCGCATAAATAGTGTCTTCATCGTGCTCAACCACGATGATGGTGTTGCCCAAGTCGCGCAGATTGATAAGCGTTTTTATCAAGCGCTCATTGTCGCGCTGATGCAGGCCGATGGTCGGCTCGTCGAGCACGTAGAGCGCTCCCACGAGCCCGCTCCCCAACTGCGATGCAAGCCTGATACGCTGCGCCTCGCCGCCGCTAAGCGAATTGGCGCGACGCTCCAGCGTGAGATAGTCCAAACCAACGTCAAGCATAAATTTAAGCCGCGCGGAGATCTCTTTGATAACCGTTTTGGAAATCTCTTGGTCTTTTTTAGAGAGTGTGAGTTCTTCAAAAAAGTCATACGCGTTTTTGATTGAGAGACTGCTTATATCGACGATATTTTTAGCGTCTTTAGGGACGAGCGCATCTTTTGCGCCGGTGCCCTCTTTGTACAAAAATACATTGAGTGCCTCCGGACGCAGGCGCGCGCCATGGCACACCGGGCACGGCTCGTCGCTAAAAAAATGTTTAGTACCAAGGCCGTTGCAGGCCGAGCAAGCGCCGTAGGGCGAGTTAAACGAAAAGAGGCGCGGCTCCACCTCGGGGAAGGAAAAGCCGTCGTACGCGCACATAAATTTGGCCGACACCAACCGCGTGCCGTTTGCATCCTCTACCTCGACCAGCCCGTCGCTTTCGGCAAGTGCGCGCTCAACGGCCTCGCTAAGCCTCTCCATAGCTGCAGCACGCTGAGAATTCTCAGCTACGCGTACACTATTTATATTTTTTTGTGCAGGCACAAAAGCATCAACTAAAATCTCATCAACCAGTGCCGAGATGCTGTGCTTTTTGTGCTTAGCCAAAATAATCTGCTCGCGCAGACTCATGAGCTTGCCGTCTACCTTTGCCTTTTCATATCCTTTGCCCAAAAGATCATACAAAAGTTGATAGTACTCGCCCTTGCGGCCCACTACCACCGGCGTAAAAATTTTAACGGTGTCTTCGTTAATCTCAACGCCCATCACTTTGCGCATCTTTTTTGGAGCCGCTTTGGTAATACTCTCCACGATACTCGCAATAATCTCCTCGTTGGAGTGCTTGCGTATCTCGCGGCCGCAGGTAAGACAGTGCGGCTTGCCTACGCGCGCGTAGAGTATGCGCAGATAGTCATAAATTTCGGTAATGGTCGCAACGGTTGAGCGCGGGTTGTTGGAGCGCGATTTTTGATCGATAGATATGGCGGGGCTCAGGCCGGTAATCTCCTCGACATCGGGCTTTTGCATCTGGCGCAAAAACTGCCGCGCATACGCCGAGAGGCTCTCAATGTAGCGGCGCTGGCCCTCGGCAAAAATAGTATCAAACGCCAAAGACGACTTGCCGCTGCCGGAAAGCCCCGTAAAAACAATCAGTTTATTGCGCGGAATACTCAGCGAAATATTTTTAAGATTGTGAGTCTTTGCACCTTTTATCGTGATTTTATCTTCCATAATAAATATGAACGGCCCATGGGATTGTCCCAGGGGTTATTTATGTACGAGCAGTATAGCATTTTTGACAAATTTTGGCGATTGGCGTATAAACAAAAGCGGACTGGTCTTTTGTTAGCGCACCTCAAACCATGGAGGACGGTATGGTTGAGCAGACAAAGAAACGCGAACTCAGCAACTACACACAAGAATCGTCGAAACAGTTTGTGAGATGGCTTAAGCAATCTCCTACGAACAAAAGGTTCCCAGGATACTTGTGTAAACGCGTGTGGCGCCGGTATTGGGTTTGCTGGTGGTGCATAGAGGTTATCGTGGCCATTGTTGCAGACTGCGATCCATATAAACGGGAGATTCTTTTGGATCACCTGCGTACGGAAAAACCGACGCTCAAACTCATCAGATATCTTTACAAAGCCATTAGTACAGACCCAAAGGGCTTGCTTGACTGGTTACAAAAACAAGGTGTCTCAAGAGGTATTCGCACCGAAATTTCAAGAGCGCTGCCTCTCACCGAGAAGGATGTCGCGGAAATATCTTTCCAGCACATCGCTATATAACACACCTTGAACAGGGGGTGTACAAACACAAAGACGGAGTTTATCTCCGTCTTTTTTCTTTTGTATTCGAGGTGCCTTTTCCGCTGAGCGCATAGATTTCGTCTCTTAAGAGCGCGGCGGTTTCGAAGTCCAGTTCTTTAACGGCCTCGGCCATCTCCCTTTTCTTTTGGGCAATAAAGCCGCGCGGATTTTGTTTATACAGATCTTTGTCTACCTCAAGCATCGTTACAATGGCCTTGGTGTGCTCGCTACGGAGCTCCTCGGTAATATCTTTAATGGCTTTTGTAATGGAGACCGGGGTTATATGGTGTTTTTTATTGTAGGCAAGCTGTACGGTGCGGCGGCGGTCGGTCTCGCCTATCGCCTTTTCCAGCGAGTTTGTCATTTGGTCGGCGTAGAGTATCACGCGACCCTCCACATTGCGCGCGGCGCGGCCGATGGTTTGTATCAGCGATGTCTCGCTGCGCAAAAATCCCTCTTTGTCGGCATCGAGTATCGCCACCAGCTGCACCTCCGGCAAGTCGAGGCCCTCGCGAAGCAAGTTGACCCCGACAAGCACGTTGTACACGCCCTTGCGCAGATCGGTAAGCGTCGTAATGCGGTCGAGCGTCTCGACATCGCTGTGCAAGTAGGCTGCCTTGATGTCGCGATCTTTTAAATACTCGGCCAAGTCCTCGGCCATTTTTTTGGTGAGCGTGGTCACCATCACGCGGCCGCCGTTTTTTATCACTTTCTCGGCCTCGTTTAAAAAGTCTTGCACTTGGCTAAGCTGTGAAGCTCCCCCAGTAACCGGCCGCACTATAATCTCCGGGTCCACCAAGCCGGTCGGCCTAATTATTTGCTCCACCACTTTGGTTGAATGCGCTTTTTCGTATGCACCCGGCGTTGCGGAAGTATAAATGACTTGACCTATTTCTTTTTCAAACTCATCAAACTGCAGCGGGCGGTTGTCGACCGCCGAGGGGAGGCGGAAGCCGAAGTCGACTAAATTTTCCTTCCGAGCCCTGTCGCCCGCATACATAGCGCCTATTTGCGGCACCGTTACATGGCTCTCGTCGATGATAGTTAAAAAATCGGCGGTGCCGTCGGCCTTGTGCGGAAAGTAGTCGAGCAGCGTAAAGGGCGGCTGTCCCGCTTTGCGGCCGTCAAAATGCCTCGAGTAATTTTCAATCCCGTTGCAATAGCCTATCTCGCGTATCATCGCAAGGTCGTGATTGGTGCGGCGCTTGATGCGCTCGGCCTCAAGCAGCTTGCCGGCGCGCTCAAACTTTTTTAGTTGCTCTTTAAGCTCGAGCTTGATCTCCTCGATCGCGCGAGCGCGCTCATCCTCGGGCGTTACGTAGTGTTTTGCAGGAAATAAAAAAAGCGACGCCTTAGGCTCGAGCTCGGCACGGGTAATGGCGTCAATAACTCGAACACGCTCGATTGTCTCGCCCGAGAACTCAACGCGATACAGCACGCGCTCGCCGGTCGGCATGATTTCGATGCTGTTGCCGAGCGGCCGAAAGGTGCCCGGTGTTACGTCGGCATTGGTGCGCGTAAAATACACGCCAATAAGCTCGCGGATAAGCTCTGCGCGATTTTTTTTAACTCCGGCAGTAAGCTCAAGATGCACCTTTTTATATTGCTGGGGCGAGCCGAGGCCGTAGATGCACGATACCGATGCGACGATGATGACATCGTGGCGCGAGAGCAATGCCTGCGTTGAGGCATGGCGGAGCCTGTCTATCTCAATGTTTATCTGCGCCTCCTTCTCTATGTACGTGTCACTGTGCGGGATGTATGCCTCCGGCTGGTAGTAGTCATAATAAGAAACAAAGTATTGCACCGACGCGTCGGGAAAAAACTCGCGATACTCTTGCGCGAGCTGCGCGGCAAGCGTTTTGTTGTGTGCAATCACGAGCGTCGGCTTTTGCACCTGCGCTATCACATTGGCAACGGTAAAAGTCTTGCCCGAGCCGGTAACGCCGAGCAGCGTTTGATGTCTCTCCCCCGCCTTGAGCCCATCCACCAAAGCAGCAATAGCCGTAGGCTGATCCCCCGCCGGCTGGTAGTGCGACCTGAGTGTAAACTTTGCCTTATTCCCTTGCATCTAGAAACTCTACCTTATCTCTGACTTATTTTGTACTGCGACAAAAACTCATCTCTAAACTGCTCAAAATTACCTTGCAAAATACTCTCGCGGATTTGCTCCATAAGCCGCGTTAAAAAGCGGATGTTGTGCTGACTTGCCAGCATTTGCCCTAACATTTCGTGCGTGCGAAACAGGTGATGTACATAAGCGCGGGTGTGTATCGGCTGACCAAACTCATTGACGATGCACACCGGGCAGTCGCAGCCATCCTCTATCGGGCCAAAATCATCGACATACTCGGCATTGGGTATTTGGATTTTGCCTTTGCTCGTAAACAAGCCGCCATTGCGGCCGTTGCGGGTCGGGATGACGCAATCAAACGTGTCCACGCCATATGCAACACCAAGCAAAATATCTTCGGGCTCGCCTACCCCGAGCCCATGTACCGGCATATCGGGCGGCAACTCTTTGAGCATCGCGAGTGCCGATTGCAAAGAGTTTTCGCCGTATTTTTTGCTAAACGAGCCTCCCAAACCAAAACCGTCAAAACCCATCTCGCCAATGGTGCGCGCGCTCTCTTTGCGCAAATCATCAAACTGGCCGCCTTGCGCTATGCCATATATAGCTTGTGTTTGATTAGCCTCAAAATTTTGCCGATGCGCCGCCAAGCTGCGTTTGGCCCAACGGTGGGTGCGCTCCATTGCCTCTTTTTGAAACTCGTAGGAAGCGTTTGGGGCTGTACATTGATCAAATGCAAAAAAAATATCGCCGCCCAGCTTATGCTGTATTTCTACCGAGCGCTCCGGTGTAAACCGGTGCAAAGAGCCGTCCAAGTGAGAGGTAAACGTGACGCCGTCGTCGTCGATTATCGCAAGCTTGCCGTGGCTAGTGGCTAAATCCTCATCATACATAACCGGAAGAGGAATTCCTGAAGGCTCACGCTGCGAGCTGCCAAGGTGAGCGGGCGGGAATTCCTCTTCCGGTTCCGGCTTTGAAAATTTTGAAATCTTTTTTCCAAACCCTTCGCCGAGCGAAAATACCTGAAAGCCGCCCGAGTCGGTCATGACGGGCCCGCTCCAGCCCATAAATTGGTGGATGCCGCCCGCCTTCTCGATGAGCTTTTCGCCCGGAGATAAGTAAAGATGGTAGGTGTTTGCAATAATAGTTTGCACGCCAAGCGCGCCAAACTGCGTGGAGTCTATCCCTTTAACGTCTGCCTTGGTGCCGACCGCGACAAAGGCCGGCGTCATGATGCTGCCGTGCGGCGTGCTCAAAACCCCGGCGCGCGCCGATGAGTTTGGAAGTTTTTTGGCAATAGAAAAAGAAATCGGGCGCATATATTTTATATTACTTGCTCACTATACCGTATTGGCAATCTTTTTTCCGCTTATGCTTATATCACAAAAAAAACCGGCTATACAAAGCCGGTTTTTTACGCTTTATTTTTAACGATGATTACTGCACGGGGGCGCCTTCGGGAGTCGGCGCGACGTTGGAGGCCGGCGTAACGCCGAGGAGCTCCACCTCAAACGTGAGCGTCGAGTTGGCGGGGATAGGCCCGACCGCTTGCGCGCCATAGGCAAGAGACGGCGGGATAATGAGGACGCGCTTGCCGCCTACCTTCATACCCGCGACGCCTTGGTCCCAACCGGGGATCACTTTGCCGGCGCCAAGAACAAAACAAAAACCTTGCGTACATCCGGTAGCCGGCGGCCTGCCTACAGAAGTATCAAACACCGTACCGTTTTCGAGCTTGCCGGTGTAGTTGACGCTGACTTGGTCGCCCGGCTGGGCCTCCACGCCCGTGCCGACTACCTCGTCTTGCACCACGAGACCGGAGTTGGCTGAAGGGTTAACGGCGGAGTTTGCGGCGTTTTGTTGCATACCAAATGGATTAAAAATAAAAAAGAGAACAATGACCGCCAGTGCCGCGGCAACAGCGACCCCTACTTGCAATGTGCGTGATGACATACTTTTATAATACCTTATTTATAATTGAGGGAAAAGAGCATATCCGGTGGATGCCGCGCCGCTATCGATGACTATGCCGGCCGATCGAGAGGTCTCAAGAGGGCTTGCCGCCTGTGAGGCATTGGGTCCACCGCCTCCTCCCGTGAGGAGCGTATTGATCCCAAGCAGCGAGAGCGCAAACAGCGCGACAAAAGCGCCCCCCATAAGAAGATTGGCTGGCTGGACTTGGAGATGCACAAAAAAGGTCAGCGCGATTGCAATAATGAGTATGATCGCGCACAGGCCGAGCACTATATTGCTCGCGCGCTCCGGCTCGGCAAAAACTCGCATGACTTGGCGGAAGAAAGATTGCGTATAAGACGTAAAGTTATTTAAGGGCACACTTACGCCGCTTTGCGGCGCTGCCGCCTCAACGGAGGCTCCCTCTACCACGCCTTGAGGCGTCCCAAAATATTGCACCACATACGTTGCGCTCTCTCCCTCAAACATGCCTTGCGCCACGCCGACGCCTATCTCTGTATATACCGGTTTAACGATGTTTGCGCGATGCGTGGGCGATGCCATCCACGCGTTGACCACGTCCGCCGAGTCGATAAAGCGCACCGCGAGGTTCTCTCCCGCGTATTGATAGTGGTACCCCGCCTCCGAGATCCACTGCCACGGCGTCTTGCCGTCCGGCCCTATGTGCGCAAAATATCCCTTGGCGGCCATGTCATCTGCTTTGGCTTGCGCGGCTTTATCGAGCAGTGCATCGTCTTGGAGCATGTCGACATTATTGCTTGCGCGCTCGGTATTAGTGAGCGCGATTATCTCGGCCGGCACCACCGCCGCCAAAAAGTTTTGGCTCGACTGCCGCGCAATGAGATTGGATACTAAAAAACCCTCGGTCGCGAGGATAATAACAAAAAAGAAGACGAGCCACGGCCGATGGAGGATCTTGGGCTGGTAGGCGTTGGCAGGCCCGGGCACAAAATGGTGCTTAAAGCTATCAAACAGCCACATGGCACAATAATACCATAAGAAAAAAGGCGCTCCGCATGAGTAGCGGGGCGCCTTATGATACGCAAAGGAGCGGTTTAGCTAGAAGAACATTTCTAGCACCAAAGTCTCTTTTCATATCCTTCAAGGTTGCAACCTCGAGGTCGCCGCCAGCTCCATATACCGAGAGATACAGCCCGAGACGGTAGACTTATGCGGTATACTTTATGTATGGCTTCTACAGGCAAGAGGTTTTTGCTGTCACTCTCATTTATTTTTTTAGTGCTCCCCTCTTTGGCGCTTGGGGCGGGGTTTGCAAAACAATCTATCTTTTTGTCGGAGGCTTCGGTTACCGAGGGCGACACCGTGCGTATACACGCAACCGTCTCTAACGATGCAACCGCGCAATTTGCAGGCAGCGTAGTGGTTAAAGACGGCGCCGACACGCTCGGCAGCGCGCCCGTTACGCTGTCTGCCGGCGCGGCGCAAGCTATATCCCTCTCATGGACGCCAACGGCAGGCACCCACACACTTACCGCCGATCTCGAAACAGCCAGCGGTACCAGCGTCGAGCAGGAGTCCGCGCAATTTACCGTCGCGGCCAAGCCGGAGCCTCAACTCGATATTACATCCGGCCAGCCGGCATCCGTTGACTCCTCTCAAACGATACAACAACAAATTGGAAGCCTGTCTCCCCAAGTAGCACATGCATCGCAGCCGCTCTTTACCGTTATCGACGGCGCGCGCTCAGGCGCGGCTAATGTACTCGACAACCAGATAGCAAGCACGCAGGCAAAACTTTTGAACACGCCGAAGCCCGGTATTGTTGCGGGGGCATCGACCACTGCCGATGCGAGTGTTACAAACCCGTGGGGCACGTTTTGGTTTGTGCTCTACACGATATACCTTTATATACTCACGATACTGTTGTGGTTGGTAAGCAACGCCGGAGTTTTTTATCCAGTCTT
>DATCEW010000045.1:0-7770 GCA_036509865.1 Minisyncoccota bacterium | reverse complement strand
TTCGCGCTGTTTCGGGCACCCAAGTCGTGACCGAACATATCAATCCTTCGGCTACCGGTATAACACTTGCCAATGGTGGCAATGGAGACTCTTCCCTCCCGGTAGTGCCGCAGCTTATAACGGCCACTAGCAACCCTTCGTATGATTCGGCGAGCTCATTGACCATAAACCAAGGGCAATCGGTTACGCTTTCGTGGGATCTGCAGCCGAGCCTTCAAACGGTCATGCGCACCTATGATTCACACAATGACACGGGTACGTTCTGGACGGCAAGCCCGCTCTTTGATGGCCATAATGGAAACGTTACGCACAACGACGAAGCATTCATTGCTTCTCCGCCAGTGTTTGGCGCCTATATTATATATGCGGTTGGGTATCCAGGTACTACGCCCGCAGGCCAGACCTATTTTACTATGTCGGGCGCCACAACCGGCGGCAACGGCTTTACGAGTGCGCCAAGCACTATAGGTAGCGTGACCGTAACGCCATCGGCAAACACTACGTACACGCTTTCCGTTCCGATCACCTACTACGTTGATAATGCGACTGCAGAAAATAACTACGTTAATTCACTTCCTAATGGGTTTTCAGCTACCGAGATATACGACCAGACCTGTACAGGGGGTGGGGATTCTGGTGTGAGTTGTGGCGGCAACCTCGAAACTCCTTTTCCTCCCTATTATGATCAAAATTGTAATTATCCCGGCGACGGCGACGGCAGCGGTAGTTTTAACGTAACATGCAATTATAACTCAGCTGAGGATCCCAATTATCCTCCCAACCCTGGACCACGATCCCGCACCATTACCTTCTCTATCCCGGTAACAGTTGCTGGCCCTACTTGCCCAGACAATGGTGGCGTCGGGTCTTGGGCTGCCAATTCAAACGTCATAACCGCTGGAGGCCAGGGTTCCATCAGTTCTCCTTGGGGCCGAGTATGCATCGCAAACTACACTAACAACATTTATTTTGTCCCGGTTAAAACTCAAGCCGAGTGGAACAGCTTTCTTGCGGCGACTGCCGGGCTTTCGGTAGGATATTTTTCTTATTAATTTAATATGCGTATGATTAAAAAAAATAAGATTATACTCCCGCTCGTTGCAGTAGGTATCCTACTCCTAGGGGCGGCATACTATTGGCATCGTTCTTCCTCGGCTTTACCAACGGCTTCTACAAACACCACGGTTGCCGGTAAGCCCACGATACTGCTCGGTACGATACAGTCGATACAAGGCACTGTCCTTACGCTCTCTTTGCGGCAAGGCGGCACTGTCAACATTATAGTAAGCAGCTCAACGGTAATTACAAAAAATGTTCTTCAAGATGCAAAAACGCTGGCAGCCGCGTTTAAAGAGTATCAGGATCTAAAAGCCAAAGCGGGCGGCAAACCGTTTACACCTCCAAGCCCTGCTAACACCGTACACCTCTCGCTCGGAGACCTAAAAGCCGGCCTTTCTGTCATGGTAACGCCTGAGGTATACTCGACAACTGATGCAACGGCTGTGAGTATCTTGGTGGTACCCACTCTCACGGGGGCAACACCTCCTACATCGACAAACTAAAAAGCTGCATTTTTTCCATCAAAAATGTTTGCATGGCTGCGACGGCTGGGGTGAGGAACTTGTACGGCGTGGTTTCGTCGGATGCGAGCGACTCGCGGAGTGCATTGCGATAGGCGAGCCTGAGCTCGGTATTAATGTGCACAATCGCGATGCCCGCTTTAATGCACGCGCGGATGTCCTCCTCGGTATTGCCCGAGGCACCGTGTAGCACGAGCGGCAAATTAGTTGCTTGCGAAATTTCTCTCACTCTATCAGGATGCAGGCGCGGCTCGGCCGCATTTTTTAACATGCCGTGCACATTGCCGACTGCCGGCGCGAAACAATCGATACCTGTTTCTGAAACAAATTTTTTCGCATCCCCTACGGTAGTAATGTTTGCTTCGGTCACTCCCTCGGGCAACTCGTCGTGCAGGCTTGAGGAGGTGCCGATGTAGCCGAGCTCACCCTCCATCACGACATCTCTGCCGCTGGCACGCGCATACTTGACGCACGTTTCCAGTAGGTGGATATTTTCTTCAAACGGCAGCTTTGCGCCGTCTACCACGACCGAGTCGACTCCGGCGGCTATTGCCGCCTGCACCTTCTCTACGCTGTAGGTATGGTCGGCGTTTAAATATATGTGGATACCCTCTTTGCGATATGCATCAATAAGCGCTTTGCCATGCGCAAGCGGGAAGTACTCGCGCTCGCCCTCCGAGAGGCCCGCAATAACCGGCAAGCCGGTTTCTTTAGAGGCCAGAGCAATGGCTTTAAGCTGGTTAGAGTCGGAAAAGTTAAAATGCCCTATAGCCTTACCGGCCGTCTGGTATTCGGCAATTGCTTCGCGTAATGTTTGCATAGATAGATAGAAGGTTTTTCTCAAGAACTTTTACTGCACTTTCTAGTATATACTATTATTGTATGCCGCAACCAATAGACTTTTTTGCCATCGGCGACATCGTAACGGAGCCTTTTATACGCCTCAAAGACGCCACCGTCCACTGCAAAATTAACAGCGAGGAGTGCGAAATCTGCATGCGATGGGGCGACAAAATACCCTACGAGTCGGCAACCGTATGCGCTGCCGTGGGCAACGCCTCCAACGCCGCCGTTGCCGCCGCGCGCCTCGACCTCAGCTCCGCGCTGCGCGCCTATGTGGGAGACGACCGCTACGGCCCCGAGTGCCGCGAGGTGCTCGAGAGAGAGAAGGTATCAACCGATTTTTTGGTAACCGAGCCGGGCAAAAAAACCAACTACCACTATGTGCTCTGGTACGAAAGCCAGCGCACTATTTTGGTCAAGCATGAGGAGTATGATTACACTGTCCCTGAGATCTCTGTAGCGCCAAAGTGGTTTTACCTTTCCTCCCTTGCGGCCAACTCGCTCCCCTATCACCAAGCACTTATTGAGTGGCTCAAAAAATATCCCGAGTCCAAGCTCGCCTTCCAACCTGGCACCTTCCAGATGAAGCTGGGGGTTGATGCGCTAAAACCTATATACGAGCGTAGCGATTTGTTTGTCTGCAACAAAGAGGAGGCAGAGCGGATTTTAGAGAAGCCCGCCGGCAGCGACATGGGAGGATTGCTTGCAAGCATACAAGCGCTCGGCCCAAAGATAGTCGTTATAACCGACGACACGCGCGGCGCATACGCACTGGAGGTGGGCGCTGCGGCACTGCACGTGCCACGCTATCCGGACCCGCGGCCGCCATATGAGATAACCGGCGCGGGCGATGCGCTTGCATCGGGTACCGCCGCGGCTTTGGCGCTCGGCAAGCCCTTGGATGAGGCCTTGCGCTGGGGCTCGGCAAACGCCTCGGCGGTGCTGCAAGAAATCGGCGCGCAAAAAGGTTTACTCACCCGCGCCGAGCTCGAAGCGGCAGTAGCACACCCTCCCGCCGTGTGGGATATTGTGTCTTTATAATTCTTTTAAAATAAAAAGATTTACATTTTATTTTTGTATAATCATCCTATGATACTTTCAATCACCGGGCCCTCGGGCGTCGGCAAAACAACTCTGATGCGCAACCTGCTCCAAGCGCTCCCCAAGGCTACGCCGCTCACGAGCGTTACGACGCGCGCGCCGCGCCCCACCGACGAGCCCGGCGAGTACGAGTATGTCTCGCAAGCCGAGTTTGACGCCCGCTCGGAGCGCGGAGTTTTTTTGTGGGAGGTGCGCCCGCACGGCAAATGCTATGCAACCGCTCAAAAAACGATAGACGAGGCGCTTGAAGGCCGCGATGTTTTTATCGCGCCTTTGCTCATAAGCGCCGTCGGCGCGCTGCTTGCGTACGCCGCCACCAAAGGAGCAAGCGATGCGGTGCACGCGATGTACCTCTGGATAGAAAGCCCGCAGGAGCTGAGAGCGCGCTTTTACAATCGTGGCGATATGAGCGACGAAGAGATCGAAGGCCGCTTAGAGGAGTGCCGCTCGTGGAACGCAGAGGCAAAAAACTCTCTGCTGCCGTTTATCTTTTTAAAGGCAACGCAAACACCCGAGGAGATAGCCGCAAACGCGCTCGCAACTCTCAAATGACGCGCCAAAGGCTACGGTAGCTGCGTCTCGGCGGCCATGTATTTTGCGAGCGAGCTCGCGACCGGATTATCGCCAAACGCCTTTTGCCAGACAATGAGCATCGCGCCGAGCGCAAAGGTCCCCACAAAAAGCAGGCTTAAAAAACCGTTTACTTTTGAGTTTAAAATACTTCGGTCCATCTTTTTTTTACATTTTTCTCTCCGCTGCTTTGCGTATAGCCGCCGCAACATGCGTTGCACTGAGTCCGTAGTGCTCCAGCAGCTCCAAGGGCGTGCCGCTTTGCCCAAACTGGTCATGCACGCCGACAAACTCTATTGGCACTGGATACTCTGCCGCCAAAAGCTCGGCAATGGCGCTCCCCAACCCTCCGGCAATTTGATGCTCCTCGACCGTTACTACCGCGCCCGCCTCTTTAGCGGCGGCAACTATAGCCTCTCTATCGAGCGGTTTTATCGTATGGATATTATACACGGCCGTTTGCACCTCGTGCTGGAGTTCTTTGGCGGCGCAAAGCGCATTATAGGCAAGCGGCCCCGTTACAAACACCGCCACCTGCACTCGCTGAGGCGACTCCCAAAGCATGGTTGCCTTCCCTATCTCAAACGGCGTCTCGGCCGTGGTCATGGCCGGCGTCTTTTCGCGAGCCAAGCGCACATACACCGGGCCGGGGTATGCCGCGGCAGCGAGCGTTGCCTTGCGCGCCTCCTCCGCATCGCACGGCGAGAGCACCGTCATGTGCGGCTGCACGCGCATGAGCGCCATGTCCTCGAGCGCCTGATGCGTCGCCCCGTCGGGGCCCACCGAGAGCCCTGTGTGCGAACCCGCGATTTTAACCGGCACGTTGTTTAAAGAGATGGTCGTGCGTATCTGCTCGTTATTGCGGCCCGGGCTAAAGGTCGCGTACGAAGTGATAAAAGGTATCTTGCCGTAGACGGCGAGCCCCGAGGCGACCGTCGCCAAATTTTGCTCGGCAACGCCAATCTCGATGTATCTATCCGGATATTTTTCTTTAAACGGCAACACGCGCGTACTCTCGGCCAAGTCGGCGCACAGCACCACTACATTTTTATTAGTCTCGCCCAGCTCAAGCAGAGCCTTGCCAAACCCGTCGCGCGTGGGCAGCATCTCGGATCCCTCGAACAAATCTTCCTTCAATTTTGCAGTGGGATGCAACATATACTTAATTGCTTATCCAATAAACATTGGGCCCCGTGGCAATGCTGCAAGGCACCGGAGTGGAGGGGTTGGTTTGAGCAACTGCCGGCGGATTTTCAAGATTGACGCCGAGCACATACCTGCCGCTATTTGACCCGGTGCCTATACAGTAGGTATATACATGGCAATCGCTGCGGCCCCCGCAATTGCCGAGATCGTTATTGATAGGGTCTGCTGGCACGGTGGGAAGAAGCGTGGACGTAAAATTATTGCTCCAGCAGCTCGGCCAACTACTCCAAATTTGGGCGTAGGGATGCCCCGGGCATATAGTGACGGGGTTGGGATAGACGCCGTTGTTGCCAAAGTAGGCCTCAAGCGCCCCTTGCAGACTTTTAAGATCGGATACTCGCTGCGCGTCGCGCGCCTTTGTCCTCGCGCTGTTGAGCGACACCAATATAATAGAAGCTAAAACACCGATGATGGCGACCACCACCAAAAGCTCGATGAGGGTGAAGCCCCGTGTTGAGCGTTTCATATAAGCTACGTTAAGGTTACGTACAGAGAGAATATGATGCACGCGAACACGTAGAGGTACAACAACAGCTGGAGTACGGCAAACGAGCGCTTTGAGCTTTTTTTATAATCTCCCCTTTTAAACCAGCGCATGGCAGAGATAAACGCCGCGACAAACACTACGACATGGAGCAGCAAGTATACGCAGTTTAAGCTCTGCTGCACGATATCCGGCATCGCTCCCGGAGCAATACCAAGCCGAGGCAGCACTACAATGCCGAGCGTCCACATGACAGCGACCAGCAGCGCAAGCGCGGTGTCGTTTTCAAAACCAACTTTTTTATGGATACTCATATAGAGGTAAGTATAAGGCCTGTGCGAGTTATTTTATACAACACTCCGGTTACGGAGTGGGGACAGTAGCGGATGTAGGCGTCCCGGGGATCGGCGTGAAGCCGCCTGATGCATGAGGAGCCGAACCTTGTGGCCAATTTACCCATATAACAATACCCACCACCACTATAAACACGCCGATAAGCACCAGGTTTGCATGGCTCGCGTCTTTAACTATCCCCTTTTTTATTAAAAAACCGATAATGCCTGTCTCGGTAACTTGTACCTCTGGATACGATGCAGCCGAGTAAGGTGCGGCTTGCGGGGCGGAAGAATCCTCAGGCTTTGTGATTTGCCCGGCTACTACGCGACGGCGCTCCATCTCGGCAAGAAACGCCTCATTTTTAGCTTGTTCTTGTGGATCCATAGGGCGCTACTGATGTTCGCTTGTTATCTTTCCTTTTAAGGTGCGCAGCTCGGAGAGAAATTTTTTTGCTTCTTCGGGCGTCGGCGGTTTGCCGTGCCAGGTGTAGTCAAACTCGATTTCCTTAATCCCCTTGCCGGGGATAGTGTGCGCGATGATGACGGTGGGCTTTTCGTAAATTGCTTTTGCCTCGTTTACCATCTCGACAAAGGCCGCAATATTGTTGCCGTCGCACTCGAGCACATGCCAGTTAAACGCCTCGTACTTTGCGCGCAAATCCTCAAGCGGCATAACGTTTTCGGTCATGCCGTCTATCTGTATGTTGTTTCTATCAATGACTGCCGTGAGGTTGTGCAGCTTGTTGGCGCCCGCAAACAGTATAGACTCCCATGTGTTGCCTGCATCGTGCTCGCCGTCTGACATGGCGCAGTACACTCGAAATTTTTTGCCATCCATCCGCGCGCCGTAGGCAATGCCGGCCGCTTGGCCGAGCCCCGAGCCTAAAGGCCCCGAGGTTGTCTCAAGTCCCGGCAAGCGGAGCCGCTCGGGGTGACCCTGCAGGCGCGAGCCAAACTTGCGCAAGGTTGCACACTCCTCAACCGGAAAGTAGCCCGCGTGCGCCATCGCGCTGTAGCGCACCGGCACAATGTGGCCGTTGCTCAAAATTAAACGGTCGCGCTCCTCCCACGCAGGATTTTTAGGGTCATGCTGTAAAATATAAAAATAAAACGCCGCAAAAATGTCGGCCATGCCCATGGGGCCGGCGGTGTGCCCCGAGCCCGCCGCCACGAGCATCTCGATGATGGTCTCGCGGATAGCCTCGGCTTTGAGCTCAAGCTCTTTTAATTTTTCTTCGGTTAGCATATTGTGGAGGAAAATAAGTCTAAAGCGAGCTTATGCTCGCGGCAGACTTATTTTCTGTAACAATTCCAGAGAAATGAAATTTTCCGGAACAATAAGTTCCTTGAAAATTTATTTCTCTTACATTGTATTATATCATCTGTTTGCCTCGGCTTTGAGCTTCTTAATCTCTTCGAGGGGGTCACTAGAATCCCAAATATCATGCCCTACCACCAAGCGATTAGCGCCAGCTTTTACTAACAAAGCTATGTTTTCAAGCGTCACTGCTCCGTCTACTTGCAGGGGAAGCTCGGGGTAGCGCTGGCGCAAGCGCTCCACCAAATACAGCGCGCGCTTATCAAACGGCTCGCCTTGGAAGCCGACTTTTGCAATACCCATGACCTGCACGTAGTCGAACTGCGCCTCAAA
>DATCEW010000044.1:0-2162 GCA_036509865.1 Minisyncoccota bacterium | reverse complement strand
TAGCACACATTGGGCTTGGGTTTTCCGCCGACGATCATATTGGGGCAGGAAAAATTACCCTCAATCACATCAGCGACACAATTGTTTGCCAGCGATCGAGCCATCGACTCATATTCTTCAGGATTGAACGCGTCGCCAGCCGAAATGCTCACCCACAAAAACGTATCCTCGAGGAGAGCCTCTCTTGTTGTAGCGAGCTCGGGCATATAGGCGGCAATGCCGCGGTTGGGAATGCCCCACGAGTTGATCGAAGTCCCGGTCTCTTCATCGTAGTAGAAGTTGTCGCCTGCGTTGCCAGCGCGCGGCTGCGCGGTAATAGAGCCGAACATGACATGTGGCATGCCCACTTCGGCAAATTTCTGTGCTAGCACAGTATCTTTGCAAGTACCGGCGGCATTACCCCATACCGCTTCGTGCATGACATAGGCGATCGCTTCGTCTTCATTAAAGGTACGAGGCATGGCGCTGCTCCTTCGGTTGCCATTTTATTCTGCACAGAGCCTAGCACATCTATATATTTACGCCACCACTTGGGCGCAGTGCGCGCAACGCTTGGCTGCAAGGGGGATCTCGCTCAAACACTCAGGGCACTTTTTGGTGGTGGGGTCGGGCGCCGGCGCTCCGCTGTGGATGCGATTGATAAGCGTGTTGAGCGGCGCGATGACAAAAAAGTAGACGGCCGCCGCGGTGAGTATAAAGGAGATAAGCGCGTTGATAAACTCGCCGTACATAAATTGGCTGCCGTTGAGTGTAAACGCCATGCCGGAAAAATTGGGCTGTTTTATTAGTGCGGCGATAAACGGCGTGAGCAGGTCTTTGACCAGCGCGTTGATAACGGCGGTAAATCCCGCGCCGATGACTATACCGACCGCGAGGTCTACGACATTGCCGCGCAAAATAAATTGTTGGAAGCCTCTAAGCAGATTTTTCATGAGTTAAAATATAGCAACTAATAATGGTGGGCGCGGAAGGGATCGAACCTTCGGCCGGCCGTGTATAAGACGGCTGCTCTACCGCTGAGCTACGCGCCCCCGCCTGATGCTCGCTCGCAACTATAGCGCATGTATTACTCAAAATGAAGTGCCTGTGCCCGGCTCGCTACGGTGTGCGCGAGGAGCGGATGGCTGCTCAGCGCCTCGTCTTTTTGCACGAGCGCAAGCGCCTCGGCGCGCGCGGCTTCGACTAATTTTAAATTTTTAAGCGCCTCCATACCGATGTCGGAGATGCCCCACTGTTTGCGACCTCCGAGCTCGCCGGCGCCGCGTTGCAGCAAATCTTGCTCGGCCAACTCGAAACCATTTTTGGCGGTTACGAGCGCCTTAAGCCGCGCAAGCGTATGCTCGCCGCGGCTTTCGGGGCAGACAAAACAATAGGCTTGATGGTTGGAGCGCACGACGCGGCCGCGCAGCTGGTGCAATTGCGCGAGGCCAAAGCGCTCCGCGCCCTCGATAAAAATCATGGTCGCATTTGGCACATTGACGCCCACCTCCACCACGGATGTTGCGACGAGGATGTCTATCTCGTGTTTTGAAAATTTTTGCATCGTGTCATCTTTTTCCTTGGGCGTAATTTTGCTGTGGAGTATCGCAATTTTGTACTCCGGAAATATTTCTTTTGTAAGGCGCTTTGCTTCGGCGGTAACCGACTTGGCTTGGAGTGCAAACGCTTTGTCCGGATCAGGCTCGTCGATGCGCGGGCAAATAACATACGCTTGGCGGCCCTCGTGCAATTGCTCGCGCATTTTTGCATACGCTTTGGCGCGCTCGGCAGGTTTTATGATCTCGGTAATAATCGGCTTGCGGCCGGCAGGCATCTCGTCGAGCAGTGTGAGGTCGAGGTCGCCGTACACCGTGAGCGCGAGCGTGCGAGGTATGGGCGTCGCGGTCATTGAGAGCAGGTGCGGGATCCGCACCTCTTTTTTTGCCAACTTTTTGCGCTGGTTAGTGCCGAAACGATGCTGCTCGTCTATTACCACGAGTGCAAGATGCTTAAATGCGATACTCTTTTCTATCAGCGCATGCGTGCCGATGACTATCGGTATCTCGCCGTTTGCCACCCATTTTAAAAGCTGGGTCCGGGAAATCGAAGTTGATTTGGTAGGTGAGACTTTCGACGGAAATTTCTCGCAACCGGAACCGGTGATGAGGGCGATATTGATCGGC
>DATCEW010000043.1:0-9028 GCA_036509865.1 Minisyncoccota bacterium | reverse complement strand
CTCCACGGCTTGTGGCCGGCATCCTGGTGCTTAACGGCATCGTTTTGTACGCGGCGGAAACATTGCGCACTAAAGTTCCGGAGGGTAGCGCAGACGATGCCAAGCTCGCGCACCTTTCGTGGAAGCAGGCTGTCGGCATAGGGTGTGCACAATGTTTGGCCCTGATCCCCGGCTTTTCGCGCACCGGACTTACGATGGCCGGCGGCTTGGCGAGCGGCTTGTCGCACGAAAATGCGGCGCGATATGCGTTTTTACTTGCTACTCCGATTATTTTTGCAGCGGCGGTGCTTAGCGCCCCCGATTTGTTTGCGGGCGGCGGCGCAGATATAGGGCAGTCGCTCCTTGGCGCTTTGTGTGCGGCGATCGCCGCCTATCTCTCGATACGTTTTCTCACAAAATATTTTGAAAGTAAAAACCTTAGGCCGTTTGCGGCCTATTGCCTCATTGCAGGAGGAGTCTTCCTGCTTTTGCTCGCATAACTCGTTTGGATTTTTTAGGCGGCTTTTTCCGGAGCTCCCTTAAACCACGCAAAGGCAAAGAGCGCAAACCCCAGGATGAGCGACCCGATAGCGTGCTTGTAGTGTATGGTTAGAGACCCCGCCTCGAAGCCCGGCATGAAGCTGGGGAGAGACTTTGCGGGAGTCATAAGGTACACAATCGCGATAATAACAAAAACAACACCAAGTGCTGCCGCGCCCCACGCCAAAGATTTTTTCATACTCAAGATAATACCACGCACTGTGCAGTCAGCGCGAATTGCATGAAAAAACCCTTTGAGAAGGGTTTTTTCATGCTCGCTTATTATTTAGAGTTGGTTTAGAAGAACCCAAAGAGGCTGTGGAAGAATCCCCCTATGCCTCCCAAGAACCCGCCGATGCCTCCCCGATGAGCGCTCGATGTGCTGTTGGCCGCACTGGCTGAAGCGCTTCCGCTGTCCATCACAGACGCCGCGGTAACCGAGGTGCCGTTTACGGTGCCTTGCACGACTACATTTTCACCAACACTTACGTTCGAGAGCGATGAGGCGGAACCTGCCTTGGTTACGGTAGCATTGGTTGCATCAACCGTGTACGTAACATTGCTTTTATTGGTTATCGTAAGAGATGAGCCATTGATTGCGGTAACAGTGCCGCCGATAACCGGCTGGCCGTTGCCTTGGATTATTGAGGCAGGTCTGGTTGAAGTAGCATGTTGCCCCGGCTTCATACCCATACCGCGGCCCATCATGCCATCGCGGATGGTGGTTGCAACAACACTGGTGCCGCTTACCGTGCCTTGCGCTGAGATAGTGTCGCCTACCGCAACATTGCCGAGCGATGATGCAGCGCTGTTTTTAGTTATCGTGGCATTTGTCGCATCAACCGTGTAGCTCGTTGCAGCCGCATTGGCGCCAAAGCCTTTGCTGGTAATAGTGAGTGTGTCGCCATTTATGGCAGACACCGTGCCAAACACACTGGGCGCGCGGCCCGCTTGGCCGCCCCACGCATGCGCGCCCGGGGTTGTTTGAGCAAACGCAATGCCGGTAAAGAGGAGAGAACCAAACAATGCCGAACTAGCAACCAAAACTCCAATTTTATTTTTCATATTTTTTAATTGAGGTAATTAATTTAAGGAATAAGTGGATAATAACGCATGTGCTTCTATTTATTATACGAAATAAACCCACAGGAGGGTGCACTTGCCGTTTTTTATCGCGCGAGCTGTACTTATTGAGCGGTAAAAGGCTCTTTTTTGGTGCTCCCTACATAGGCGAGCATGGTGTCGGCATCTGATACCTCAAATGGGTCGGTAGAGCAGTCGTCGGAGAACCCGGGTTCGATGAAAAGTTTTTTAATTATGCCGTCTTCCACGAGCATCGAGTAGCGCCAGCTGCGCTCGCCAAAACCGAGGTCTTCTTTCTTTACCAGCATCCCCATCCCGCGCGTAAATGCCGCGTTGCCGTCGGGGAGCATCTTAACTTTTTTAACTCCGAGCTTGTCGGCCCACTGCTTCATGACGAAGGCATCGTTGACCGAAAGGCAATAGACCTCATCAACGCCGAGTTTTTTAAACTCGTCGTACGTTGCCTCAAAGCCGGGGACATGCGTGGATGAGCAGGTCGGCGTAAACGCCCCGGGGAGGCCAAATAGTATTACTTTTTTTCCGCCAAAAATTTCTTTAGACGAGACGTCTTGCCAGCGGTATGGATTTTCGCCGCCGATAGACTCGTCGCGTACGCGCGTCTTGAAGACCACTTCCGGAACGCGAGCTCCTTCTGTGAGAGGTTGCTGAGCCATAGTAATTAGCATAACAAAAATAGTGTGTGGTGCAACCATATCCGCTATGTGTTATGGTTAAAAAAACGCGGCATGATACGATCACTCCTAGGCAATATCGTCATCGGAGCATTTTTTCTTCTCTTTGTTCTTATTAATGTTAGGGAATTTAATGCGACAGGAGACATCGGCTATGCGCTCGCGGCCCTTAATGAGGGGATATACGTGGCGCTTTTTTTGGTAAGAGAGCGAGCCGTCGCCACCTCGACGTCGGCGTTTGACTGGGGCGTTGCGTTTTCTGCAACTTTTTTGGGAACGCTGCTGCGGCCGGCGCATCCTTCCAACATTTTGTTAGGCACCGCCATCATTGCCGCCGGGGTTGCGATCAACATAGTCAGCGTATTGTTTTTAAACCGGAGCATCGGCGTGGTCCCTGCCGAGCGGAGCATAAAAACGGCGGGGATGTACCGATTGGTAAGACACCCGATGTACTCAAGCGAGATAGTTTCTCTCTTTGGCTATGTGCTTATCAATATTTCTTTGGCAAACATGGGGCTAGCAATAGCGACCACGGTGCTCATGCTTATGCGCATCAACCGCGAGGAGCTGTTTCTTTCAAAAAATGAAAAATATAAAAAGTATGCAGCAAAAACTCCCTGGAAACTCGTGCCATTTGTGTATTAAAGCCAACGCACTAAATCATATCCGCCTCCACGTGCTGGACGATGTTCAAACCTGACAGCAAAAAATCGATGCTCAAAAAAGCTTGAAGATTGAGCCGAAGAAGTTAATGACGCTGCTCAGGATAAAACCTCCAATGGATTGGACCGGCGGGGTAGTGGGGATTGCCACGTCGGCGGCAACCGTGGAAGAGGTTGCAGGCTCGGTAGTAGTTGGGCCGCCGGATACTATAACCGCAAAAGGCGCTGTTTGTGCGGGTGTGTTTACCGTGGCGATATTTTGCGTTACCGCTGCTGGTGCCACTTGCGATTTTGCCGGCGGGTTTGGTGTTTGAAAGACATTGGCAGCTGGAGCGGGAGTAGTGGTATGAGTAGCAATTGGGGTATTTACTGTTGGCACGGTTGGTGTGATTGGTACGGTCGGGGCAGGCGTGGGAGTTGACACTACGGGAGCGGACGCTGGCGGCAGTACTTTAATTAAAAGCGATGTCGTAGCACTGCGGCCGGTGCTATCGCTCGCATTTACACTTATAGGATGCATGCCAATGTCGTTGTATTGAGGAGTCCAGCTTGAGTTGCCTGAAGTATCAATGATTATCGTCGAGGTGCTTATACCGCTAAAGGAGTCGCTCACGGCATAGGTCGGCTGTACGATACCCATTGAGGTTGCGAAAAAAGTAAGCGTCTGACCCGCGTCAACGCTTGTCCCCGGCGTAAGTCCTGCTATGGTCACCGTCGGCGTCGGCAATACGCTGATCTCTGTCGAGGCGGTAGCCGTGTTGCCAAAACTATCTTTTGCGGTTACGACGATAGAGTGTGTACCGGTGTCCTGGGTAACGGGAGTCCAAGTAAACACGCCCGAGGCATTGATTGCGTAGTTCTGCATTGATGAATTAAAAAAAGAGTCGGCGACGCTGTACGTCGGGTTAAAAAACCCGGAGGCCGTGGTCGAAAAGGAAACAGGATTGCCGATGCTAACAACGGTGCCCGGCGCGAGCGATTGTATCGTAATACTCGCAGCCGCGTCGACCACTATCTGTTGCGAGACGCTCGCGCTATCGCCCGCAGTGTCGCTTACTGTAATGGTAAGACCGTGCGTGCCGACGTCGTCTTTGTTGGGCGTCCACAAAAAATTGCCCGAAGAGTCGATATTTTTACTGATGACTCCGCCGGGGAAGGAGTCCACTAACCAATATGATGGATTAGTAAAACCACTGGTGCCTATGGTAAAGGAGACCGGGGTACCTGCGGGTACTTCGGCGGCCGGGTAGAGGCCAAGTATCGACGCCGTGGCGCTTGCCCGCGCAAGATCTTGAGGCATACTCATGCCAATTGCACATACCGCCAGCAAAACCAAAGTAGTGCTCACATTTTTTGGCATATCTATGGTTATAGCGTCACAAGCACGGCGAGGCCGGCTATAGTCATGAGTCCGACCGTTACCCACCCAACCCATTTGGTGAGCGCATTGTTTGCATGTGCCCCCATGATTTTTTTATTGCTGCTCAATTGCACGATCAACACCAAGACAACGGGCGCAATGAGCCCGTTTGCCACAGCAGAGTAAATGAGGGCCTTGATAGGGTCTAAGTGAGTGAAGTTGAGCAAGAGCCCGATAATCATGGATACTATAATAACGCCGTAAAAGGCGTATGCTTCTTTTAACTTTCGATACAGACCCGTGTTCCATTTAAAACTTTCCGAAATAGCGTAGGAGGCCGATCCGGCAAGCGTTGGGATGGCAAGCATGCCGGTACCGATGATGCCTAAAGCAAACAGCAGATAGGCGCCTTCTCCTGCGAGAGGGCGCAGCGCTAATGCTGCCTGGTCTGCGGTTGCAATATTGGTAATGCCGTGCACCGCAAGCGTCGCGGCACATACCACGATAATAAAAAACATGACTATGTTGGAAAAGAACATGCCGGTCCATACGTCCGTCCGCATCCGGCTCAATTCTTCTTTTGAAGTTTTCGCTCGGCGCAACTGTAACGTATCCTTGCCCCGCAGAATTTCCTCCTCAACCTCTTGCGATGTCTGCCAAAAAAACAAATAAGGAGATATGGTGGTGCCTAAAATGGCGCATATGAGGAGCAGCTGGCCGCGAGAAAATGATATGGTCGGCATCAGCGTGCTCAGCACAATATGGCCCCAATCCAAATGGATCATGAATGCCGTCAACACATAGCTGAGCAGCACTAAGGTTAAATATTTAAGATACTTGGCATATCTTGCATAGGTGGTAAAAATCTGCAGGAGGAGGCTGACGAGCGCAAAGCCTATGATGAGGAAAGCAAACTGCGCGCCGGGCACCAAAAGCTGAGTCGCTTTTGCCATCGCGCCCAAGTCGGCGCCAAGGTTAAAGGTATTGGCAACAAACAAAAGAGAGACGCACAGATACAAAACTTTTTTAGGATACTGTCTCCGGATATTGGCCGCCAAACCCTCGCCGGTAACCAGCCCGATGCGGGCGCACATTTCCTGCACAACTGCCATAAGAGGGAATGAAAAGAGGGAAAGCCACAGGAGTTGAAACCCGTATTGCGCTCCGGTCTGAGAGTACGTTGCAATCCCCGACGGATCATCATCGGCAGCTCCGGTGGTAAGCCCCGGGCCGAGCGTATTAAAATATTCTTCGGCCGCCTTAAAAGGCTTTTTACTAACGAGCTTCTTCTCTGCCTGTTCGGTTACTTCGATCCCTTTTTCCAAGGTTACCGCCGGCGCTTCAAAAAAAGATTCGGCAATCTTGTCGACTTCCATGGGTATAAGTATATCTTACCTTTGGTGTATGCTAGAGCCATGGATATGACCACCCCGCATACGAGGATTGAGGAGCGAGCCAAGGCGGGAGCCGCGCTTCGGATAAGCAGGCGGAGCAGACCTACAAAGATGCGGAAGCAATATGTTTAAAAAAGGGTGTTGCTTATAGTGCCCTATCAAGTGAGGGAAAGAAAAAAGAGAGCCACATGTGGCTCTCTAGTTGTATAGCAATCATGTGCTATCGCTTCCAGCATCTTTTAGTGGTCGACCATGGAGAAGTGCCCTCAGTGCGCAAGAGATACCGGGCAAATGCCCAATTTCCCTTCGTAGTGTAGATGTTCAAGCCAAGTTCCTTCGCCTTTCTACCATGGATCCGCTCATTGATCTGGAACACTCCGACGACAGATCGGTGGGATTTATTGCGAAGAACTTTCCCGCCAGCTCCGTACTCTTGTCCGTGCGATTCGCATCGCGCGATTGCCGAAAGGATGTCGGCATGAGCGTCAATAACCGGCACTGCTGCCCATATCCCTAAGGATACGATGCATCGTGCGATTATTGCGGAGAGAGAAGCGGTGCGCTTTTTACTCTTCATGTACAGCAACCTTTGACTGGCGCAGCCTACTGAGCGGCGCCTTCCTGGCTACGATATCGAGCAGCCTTTTAATAGGTACGTGCCAACCTCAAAAAAGGGTGCAAGTCTGATATCAGACTTTTTTACTCGCTGGACAATCACCGTTACCTTTACAGAACATTCCACCGCAATGCAAACACTCCATTCGATAAAGTGAGAGGCGACCTGATCCTGTCAGTGCAATACCAAAGGAAGCAGCCATGAGCATTAGTTCTAAATCATGTGAGCTTAGACCGTGCCCAAAACCAGTGAGAAATACAGCTAAAAGCATTTCGATGCCGAGTGCGACGGCGACAGGACGTGTAAGGATTCCAAAAATCAACATAAGGCCCCCAATTACTTCGAGCCATGAGATAAAAGGACCAAAAAATCCCGGCGCAAACACACCGAGGTGTAACATCATACCACTGACCATGCCGACGTTATGGATTTTACTCCATCCGTGCTCAAGAAAAACAAGACCAGTTACAACGCGTATAAGTAACAACCCCAACGACTGCTGGTACCAAAATCTACTCATACGATTAATTGAATTCTTCATAGGACAATGAATATTATAACATCTTTTTTGGACCCTAGCCGCGCCTCCTCCTAGACGATGTTTGAAACTATTTGATATGGAAGTAGAAAAAAAGCCCCTAAAAAGGGGCTTGAGTGGGTGCAGCCAGTTGGTTCATAGAAGAGTCGGTTGCATTTATCCAGCAATATCATCCAAGCGTACTTCGGCCGCCGCAAGACGTCCTTGCGGCGTTACCCCATATCGCACCAGCACCATCTGGTCTCTCTCCAAAATATCGCGCCCGCTGCAGCGTCGCAGTATCTCTTTATGAAGGAAGACATCTTCGAATGCGCCATCGACTATGAGAAAGCCGAAGCCCTTCACACTGTTGAAAAACCTCACTTGTGCCGGCAGGAATGAACTCAGGCGAGCGATATTCGGCCGATGCACAAAACGTCCTTCAATAGCCGGAGGCGGTGCCACCTCTGGCTCCTCAAGAGAGAGTATCTTGGATACCTTGGGCCCTCGCTCTGACTGAAACACCTCGCATTTCATAGCTGCGCCCTCCTCAGGAGGGACTCGAAAGCCACCGGCTTGCAAAACAGCTTTATGGAACAAAGCTTCCCGCGTGCCATCATCCGGGGTCATGAAGCCGTAATGTCTCATCATGCTAAACCATTTGACCCGACCGGTTTTGATCAGGGACGTGCCTGTGTCGATACGCTCAAGCATGACCTCACCTCTATGTTATGTGCAAGAACAACTCATCGCGCTGTGGCGATATAGCCGTTTTAACACAAAAGTTATCCGCGCTCAAATTAATTCTAGAGTCGCGTCCTCGTCCCTTCGTCTGCCAATATCTCTTCGGAGACCTTTTCCGTAAGAATTTCTTCAGCGTCGGTGATTCGTTTCTTTTTCCAATCTCCCTTTGCATATACGCCTATCGTAATGAGCGCGATAGTGACGTTTGAAATCGGGAACGCCCACCAAAGGCCATACACGCCGAGCGACGTGTGTTCTGAAAGCACGTATGCGAGAGGAAATTGAAGCACCCACTGCGATACCAGCGTGAGAACCATGGTAACAACCATATTGATAGTTGCATACCGAAATTTTGTGATGCAGTTTGTGCGGCCCGAGTGTGTGGGAGGAGGGCCGGATGATTGCATCGGACCGGCTCTCACTATTATGCTCTGCACGCTGTTAGTGGCCGGTTGGATTCTTGGCTGGATGCTATCTGCGGCGAAACTGCCAAATGTTCTGCAAAATGAACAATACAAGCCCTAAGGCAGCAAGTGTATTGATGAGCAGTAGCGCTCGACCGGCTAGAGTGGCTGGCAGATACAGCGGATTAAAAACGAATATCATCGTGCTGTGCAGAAGCAGGCTCGTTGGGTCGGAGACCAATGTTGGAAAACTCGCTGGTTGTATGAGCAATACATACCAGTATTGAAAGGCAAAAAAGACTATAAACTCCATAACGACAACGGAAAGGAGGATGAGCATATATGAGGTATTTTTAACCTCTTCAATAACTTCTGTTGCGATGTATATATTTACAACCGAACCCAGTAGTGCAAAACACAAAATAATCCACTCGCTCGCGCCGGGCATTGGCCAGAAGCCTATCAGTGCACCTTCGATCGCCAATAGAGCTGTGGTGCCGAGGAGCGAATGCCACAGCTTAAACTTTTGCCGTTCCATTCCTGATATTGTATCAGCAGATTTTTGTACTCTTCACACTTTCTCCACTATGGTTGGCGTACAGTGGCTATCTATGGAAGATGTCATAATTGAGCGCAGTTATTATTATCCTGGAGCTTTTGTTGCCAGAGTCGTCAATGGCGTATTCGGTCTTATTGAGGCCGCACTCGTACTTCGACTGGTATTAGAGTTGCTTGGGGCAAACCCATCGTCACAATTTATTGCCTGGGTCTATGGCGTTACCGATCCGCTCATTGGCCCGTTTGTGGGAGCGTTCCCGGGACTCTCGATTGGAAACGGCTATGCAATCGAGCTTGTCATCGTTGTTGCCATGATTGGGTACGCCATCATCGGTTGGCTTGTAATGAAGCTCCTGTCGTTTATTTTTAGCTCAATCTGATATAAAGGCTCCGGAGATGCGACTCGAATCTCCCTGAATTCTCTTATTTTACTTCACTTTTTATTTTAGCAAAAACGGCGATGGGATTCGAACTTGCGC